>JAAZAL010000054.1 GCA_012514355.1 Candidatus Dojkabacteria bacterium | reverse complement strand
TGGTACTGGAGGTCCTGGATACTCTGTAAAAAAGGAGAATTTAATAACTTTTAAGGACTATGATATAGGTATGGCTAACGCTTCTCAGTTTTTCATTGTACTACCTAATTCACATAAGAAAAGTTTTGATGGTGAGTATAGCGTAATTGGAAAAGTTACTGAGGGTTTTGCAGTAGTGGACTCTATTCAAAAGGTTGAAGTTAGTAAAGACTATAAGCCTGTTAATGATATAGTAATTAAAAATATCTTAATTCAAGAGAACTAGTACTACAGGATTTTGTTCTTAACAAATATTTAATACTCTCCATATACAATCTATGTAATGGAGGAGAAAGTAAAAACAAAAAATATATTCGTTCTACTTTTCTTTTTTGTTTTAGGTTTTCTATCCCATATATTAATATACAACTGGCAAAAGATTGATATATATGGATTAATCGCTAAAATTAACAAAGATACAATAGTTGAAGAGCTTCCTCCTATCGAAGAGATAGAGTGTCCAATATGTGAAGAATGTAGTCAAGAGGAGACAATCCCTGATCTTTGTCCTGTATTAGTTGATATTAGTGGAGCAGTTAACACTCCTGGTGTTTACTGTTTTAAAAAGGGAGATTCAGTAATTGATGCTATTAAAAAGGCTAACGGTTTTACTCTTGATGCTGGCTTTAAATATATATCAATGAAAATGAACCTAGCTACTGTAATGGTAAATAATTCAAAGATATATATACCTTTTGAAACAGATTACGATTGTAACCTACTTACCTTTAATTTACCTAAGCAGGTTGTTGATATTACAATACCTCCAGTAGAGCAAGAGAATGAACCACAGCAGGAGAGTGAAAACGAGCAACAGGGCTGTGTAAGTATTAATACAGCAACACAAGAAGAACTTGAAACCTTAAACGGTGTAGGGCCCTCTACGGCACAAAAGATTATTGAGGGTAGACCATATACTATTTTAGAAGATTTGTTAAATGTAAGTGGTATAGGGGAGGCTACATTTAATAAGTTTAAGGATAGTATATGTCTTTAAAGGATTTTAAACAGAGAGTATGTGCTCTTTTGCTGTTTTTCATTGATTACAAGGTACTCACATACTGTTTTACAATGATTGTGTTGATGATTTCTAGCTCTAGAATTTTAGAGGATCTCTTTTTTGAGAATTTAGAACCCTCTTTTAATCTTGTTTTGAGTAAATTGTATTCCGTACTGCTCTTTGAGTTGCTCGTCTATGTTTCATACAGGTGGTTTTGCCATGTTCATCTTTTTACTACCATTTTTAAAACCCTCTTAATATCTACCTTTCTCTGTCTCTCTTTTCTTTCTCTAAAAATTCAATCTTTAAGAGAAAATATACAAAATGTCTCTAGTTTCACGGACCAAAACATCTCTATTTCAGGTGTAGTCCTATCTGCGGAGAAAGAAAAAACTTTTCTGTTTTCTTCCGACAGGGGTGGGTTGGGTAACTCGATTGCTCGTTTTCGAATTAAACCTGTTTTACATGCAGGTCAGAGATGTAAATTAGTAGGGAAAGTCGTGCAACCTAAAAGTTTTGATGATTTCGATTACAGAAAATACCTTTTTAGAAAAGATATATACTCCATTATTGAAGTGGAGCAGTATGAATGCTTTAATGGAGGAAATATCTTTTTAGAATTTAGATATACATTAGAAAGGGTTGTAGAGAAAGCAATTCCTGAACCAGAGGCTTCACTTTTGATTGGGATAATGTTTGGGAGTAAGAGAATATTTCAGAAAGATTTTAATACGGCTCTTAGTAGTAGTGGTGTTTCCCATATTATTGCTGCATCTGGATACAATGTTGCACTAGTTGCATCTGGAGTTGATATCTTAACTCGGAAAAGTAATGGTAAGGGTGCTGTAATTTTAAAGATACTTTGTATATGGGGTTTTTCAATATTTTCAGGACTATCATCTTCTTTAGTAAGAGCTGCTACAATGACAACCTTTTCATTACTCGCACTGCTATTTGGTAGAGAGAGTAATACAGCTGCAACCTTAATTCTATGTATTACCCTGCTTATACTCTTAAATCCTTTCTTAATACATGATGTTGGTTTTCTTTTCTCTTTCGCCAGCGTAGTAGGGCTTATGTTTTTTCCTAAATGTTTTGAAGCTATTAAATCAAAATATGTAAAAGAGAGTGTATTACCAACTCTATCCTGTATGTTGTTTACATTGCCGATTTCTATAATATTTTTTAAGAAGTTTTCAGCGATTTCTTTACTTTCAAATATTATAGCGGTACCTATAATTAGTAGCAGTATATATTGGGGATTAGTAGGAACTGTTTTAAATTTGTTTATATCTTTTCAATATATCTTTTTAATTCCATACATTCAGTTAAGTATATTTAAATATTTTGTATTACTATCCTCTAATGTAAAGATGGCAGAGGTCTCGATTAATGGAGCTGTTGTAGGGGTGGTAATGTACTGTGTATTAACAGTTGTATGTTTAATTAGATATCCAATAGATTCAAAAAATTACTACTTAGTTAAAGCTTCATAGATATGAAAAACTTAATTTCAACATTAATGTGGATTTGTATATTAATACTTTATATTTCCTTCCTTACTCCTAAGGATTTGGTAGCAATACTAGATGTAGGACAGGGGGACGCTATTTTAATTCAAGAGGGAGATATTCAAGTGCTAGTTGATGGGGGTCCAGATAGCTCGATATTGTATGAGTTAGCAAAGTTTATGCCGGTATATGATAGAAGGATTGAGTATATTGTAATTACTCATACTCATGATGATCATATTGTGGGAATACTAGATGTGGTAAATAGGTATGAGGTCGGAGAGATTTTGTACTATCCTGTATGTTTTGAAAATGCAAACTATGAGTTTTTAATACAGAGTTTTCCAGACATGAGGAAGGTAGGTAGAGGAGAGACTATAAGGTTAAAGACATTTAATATTAATATATTATGGCCCATATTAAATAAAGAAGGTAGAGAATGTGTAAAGTCCTTTAATGGTAATGTAAACGACGACTCCTTGGTTCTTGATTTTGAGTTCTTAAACAAAAAATTCCTCCTTATGGGTGATATTGAATCTCCAGTAGAGAGTACCCTTCTAAAGGAGGGTTTAATTTCCAAAGAGTATGATATTTTGAAAGCTGGTCATCACTGCTCTAAGACATCTAGTAGTGAAACATTCATAAAATATGTATCCCCAAGTCTAGCCGTATGTAGTGTTGGAGTAGAGAACTCTTTTGGTCATCCAAGTGGTGAAACACTAGGAACATATCTTAGGTTAGGTGTTCAATATTTACTTACCTCTCAAAAGGGTAGTATACAGATAAAGTAGGTAGAATATGATAAAATGTAGTGTAGTAGGTACTTGTAGCTCAATTGGATAGAGCATTGGTTTGCGGAACCAAAGGTTGACAGTTCGATTCTGTCCAAGTACATATTGTTTTCTTTAAATAGTATAATCTAATGAAGCACTCGTAGCTCAATTGGATAGAGCATCGGTCTTCGGAACCGAATGTTGAGGGTTCGACTCCTTCCGAGTGCATTTTAATGTATACTTTGTAACATATGGATATTAAGGAAAGTGTATTAAGAAGTCTTGAGAAAGTAAGTAATAACCTTGGTTTTAGTATCAATGAAATTAAGGTAGAGATACCTTCCGATTTTACACATGGAGATTTAACCTCCAATATCGCAATGCAGGTTGCTAAAAGTGTTGGTAGAAACCCTATGGATATTGCAAATGAAATACTTTCTGCTTTTCCAAAGGATGAAAATATTGAAAAAGTTGAGGTAATTAAACCCGGCTTTATAAATTTCTTTTTTTCGCAAAAATATCTTTTAAGTGTGTTAAATGACGTTAATTCTAACACAGAGTATTTTAAATTAGATGTATTAACAGGTAAAAAATACATTATTGAATATACAGATCCAAATCCCTTTAAAATATTTCATATTGGGCACTTGTATACAAACATAGTGGGAGAGTCTTTTGCAAGGCTTGTAGAGGCTTTAGGAGCCTCAGTTGTACGAGCTAACTATCAAGGTGATGTAGGTTTGCATGTCGCTAAAACAATATGGGGTTTGCTAAAGATGTTTGAAAGGGATTCAATATCTTTTGAGGAGTTAAAAGAGAGGGATTTAGTTGATAGGGTAAGGTATTTGGGGGACGCTTACATGTTAGGTTTTAATATGTATGACGATGAGAAGGATAAAATAGCAATTAAAGAGATTAAAGAGTTAAACTACTATATCTTTTCTTTACATATACCCTCTTTAGAAAGAAAAGAGTACTTTAACAAGTATGAGCAGTTAAATATTAAGGATATGTATTTTGAAGAAAGAGATTGGTGTTTAGAGTATTTTGAAAGGATATATGCAAGAACTGGTACTAAGTTTGATAACTACTTTTTAGAAAGTGAAATGGGTCAAAAAGGCTTAGATATTGTTAAAGAGAATATTGTTGGTAAGGGTAAGGGAATATTTAAAGAGAGTGAGGGCTCTGTAATATACAAAGGAGATCCAAACAAGGGGTTACATACTAGGGTCTTTATTAATAGCGAAGGGCTTCCCACATACGAAGCAAAAGAGTTAGCACTCGCTTTTAAAAAATATGAGGATATTCATTTTGACCATTCTGTGATAATTACTGCTAACGAACAAACACCATATTTTAAAGTAGTTTTCGACGCACTTTCGCAACTAAGCCCTGAGATTGCTAGCAAGTATTTACACTTTGATCACGGTATGGTTAAGCTTCCAAATGCAGAGAAGATGTCTAGTAGGAAAGGAAAGATAATTGAGGGTGAGTGGCTATTAAATGAAACTAAAACAACAGTTGAAAAATCTATGCTTGAGAGTGGGAGATGGGACGGTCAGGATATTTCTCAGGTAAGTGACACAATTGGCCTATCTGCGATTAAATACTCTTTCTTAAAAGTGTCCGTAGGTAAGGATGTAGTATTTGATTTTAGTAAAGCTACCAGTTTTGATGGAGACACAGGTCCATACCTTTTGTATGTATATGCAAGATGTAATTCTATTCTTTCTGAGGCGGGTGATTTAAAGGTGGATTTTGGGAATAAAGAATTAGATGTTTACAGCAAAGAGCTTTTGAGGTCAATTAGCAAATACAAGAGTATGTTGCTATCTTCTGCCTTAAGTTATAGCCCTAACACACTTTGTACCTATCTCTTTGATTTAGGGAAAACTTTTAATACTTTCTATCAGAATGTAAAGGTTTTAGAAAGTGATAACTCTGCCTTTTTACTTAGTCTTGTTTCAGTTACCAGTAAGGTAATGAAACATGGATTAAATGTATTAGGAATTAATATTGTTGAAAGGATGTAAAATGAAGAAGTTTATTGAAAAGTATTGGCTATTTATCCTATCTATTATCTACATTATCCTTCCTGTTGATTTAATACCTGATGTAATCCCCTTCTTAGGCGGTCTAGATGATTCTGCCCTCGTTATATTAAGTCTTGTTAAGCAGTATATAGATAACAAAAAGGGAAAAGAGAGCGGGGTGTAGTTCAGATGGCTAGAACGCTACGTTCGGGACGTAGAGGTCGTCCGTTCAAGTCGGATCACCCCGAT
>JAAZAL010000053.1 GCA_012514355.1 Candidatus Dojkabacteria bacterium | reverse complement strand
ACAATTCAAAGGGGGAATTAATATTTAAAAAGGATATTTTCCAAACAGTAGTTCCTTTAGTTTGTAAAAAAGATTACATTGTTTTAGAAACGGGAGATCCTGTACTTGAGCAGAATACATATTTGTTAAATACCAAGGAGAATACATATGAGATATATGTTAAGGATTTTAAGGAAGAAGAGATTAAGGGTATTGATTCTAAATATTTATCTCTTTCTAAATCTAAGGATATGCAGAAGGTTATTGTAATGGACCAGTACAATAGGTTGTGGGTGTATATGAGGGAGAAATAGTATGTATTTAGGGTGCCCATCCCCCCTACTTTCGTAGGTAAGGATGGGGATTCTTGAATCTGGGATGATGGACTTGCACCATATCAACGAGAGTCCTATCCTCTTGCATCCCACATAAATCGAATGAGGTAAAAATGTGCTATCTCTTTAATCCTAATTTCTCAAATCTGTTTAATGTACCTAATGTCTCTACCTGTTGACCTGTATATTTAGGTAATGTAAATGTAAATTTACTACCTACTCCCTGTGTACTCTCTACCTCTATTTTACCTCCCATTAGTTTTACTAATCCAAATGTTACATAAAGTCCTAATCCTGTTCCACCTGGTCGTACTATTTCTGATTCTAAATAGTTATCTACTCTATAGAATTTCTCTCCTAACTGCTTCATATCTTCTTGGGATATTCCTTTTCCTGTATCTTTAATACTTACTACAATGTAATCTCCCTGGGTATGTGCTATTACAGATATATTTCCTTTGTCTGTATATTTAATAGCGTTACTGATTAGATTGTTTAATACCTCTGCTACTCTTATTTTATCTGCATATGCAAATGGAAGGTTCTGTTCAATATCTTTACTTATACTTACTCCTTCTCTGACTTCTTTTTCATGTCCGTGTATAGACATTTCTATTTCTTCTTTAACATCTACTTTATTATGTTTAATTTCTACTTTATTTCCTTCTAATTTAGCAGATGTTAGTAGTGTATTAATTAATCCTATTTCAGTATCTACTGCATTTCCTATTCTATCTATGTATTTTTTAAATTCCTCTGGATTACTGTCTATATATTTTTTTAATAGTTCAATATTTAATTTAACAACTGTAGCAGGGGTTCTGAGTTCATGTCCCATTATATCTATCATATCGTTTTCCTTTCTTCTAGCTTCTTCTAATTGTTTAACCTTTATTTGTAATTCTTGAGTCTGTTCATTTACTTTTTGTTGAAGAGTATCATTAAAGGTTTGAAGTTCTAAATATAGGAATGCTCTAACAAGTGATATATGAGTATTTTGTACAATACTATCTAGAAAATCCACATCTCCAATGGTATAAACACTTCTATTTTTATTTTGTCCAATCAGTACTGCACCATCAAATTTCTCATATTCCTTTAGTGAGAAAATAATCTCAATTTGATTCTTTTGCATAAAAGAAAGAATTGTCTCTCTTTTTTGGTCAATTATCTGTTTACCAGCTCTTTTATCATTCTTTAATTCTGAATATACTAAGATCCTATTACTGTTTAGCTTTCTCCAAACTGAAAGTGTTTGAACAATGTCTTCAAGTTTAATATTTTTATTTCCCTCTCCTAGATTCTTAATTACATTTCCCTCACCATCAAAGATTAAAGCAATAACAAAATTGCTACCTAAAGAATTACTAATTAATTGAAGAAGATTCGTTAAAATGATATCAACATCTAAGGTTTTTGCATTCTGGTTTGTTAATATTCTCAAACTTTTAATTGGATTATAGTTTGAGTAAACATACTTTTCTTGGAGGAAGGTCTCAATCTTTTTAAATACAATTCCTAAGAATAGGGCAATGATAATTGAAAGCATTAACAGTTTTAGAATACCAGCCCAAGATAAGTCTATCGATAATAAAGGTTGAATAACAAAGGTTACAATTACCAATAGAATAGTAACAAAAGTTGATTTAAACAAAGCCCCAAGAACACTTCCTATTACCACTTTTATATCCAAGAATCTTGTCCTTAATACTGAATACCCTACTATAAGAGTCCAAACAAAGTTTCCTATTGTACTGTATTTATAAAAAGCTGAATTTTTAAAAATTAGGGGGAAAATGAAGTCAAAAACGAAAACTGGAATCAACATAATTATTCCTCCTACTACATAGTGCTGAATTTGTTTTTTCTCTATTCCAGTTGAAATTCTAGCTTGTTTAAAATAATAGCCTACTACATATATTGCAGTAATAAATTCTGGTAAACCATATAACAAATAGAGGGGACCCATTTCTGCAAGAGTTGTAAATGAACCCTGAACAGTACTTGTTGAAACTACAACCAAATCCGTAAACCATACAACCCCAGTCATCACGAGCATATATATTCCAATGAATATTGAGAATCTATTAAATTTGTTTTCTAACTTTACGGGATATACTTTAGCAAATAATATTAACCCAAATGTCATACAGTATGCCATTGTATAAACAATTTTTAGCCATGTTGTTGT
>JAAZAL010000052.1 GCA_012514355.1 Candidatus Dojkabacteria bacterium | reverse complement strand
TTACAAATATTGAAAACGATTTAAAAAAAAGAACTGCATTTCTAAGAAATATCGGTAAAGAGGTTGAAGCTCAAAGATTAGAACAGAAAACAAATTATGATATAGAGATGATGACTCAGGTTGGATACTGTAAAAGTATGGAGAACTACTCTATATATTTTGATGGGAGGAAAGTAGGACAACCACCATTTACTCTTCTTGACTATTTCCCAGACGACTATCTCATGTTTATCGATGAATCCCATATCACTATACCTCAAGTAGCTGGTATGTATAACGGGGATAGGGCAAGAAAAACTAATTTAATAGAGCATGGTTTTAGATTACCTACTGCATATGATAACAGGCCTCTAAATTTTGAAGAGTATAGAAAAAAACAGAGAGAGAGTATATATTACTCTGCTACTCCTGATGAATGGGAGATTATTGACAGTAATAATACAGTTGTTGAGCTTCTAACTCGTCCAACTGGTCTTTTAGATCCTCAAATAGATGTTAGAAAAACTGAAAATCAAATAGATGATGTAATTAATGAGGTAAGAAAAAATATTGAGAATAAACAGAGGGTATTAATTACTACATTAACTAAAAGAATGGCCGAAGATCTTACCTCTTACCTACAAGAGTTTGGTCTTAAGGTAGCATATTTACATTCAGATATTGATACTGTTGAAAGGGTTGAAATACTTAGAAATCTTAGATTAGGAGAATTTGATGTTTTGGTAGGTATTAACCTTCTTAGAGAGGGTATAGATTTACCCGAGGTATCATTAGTAATTATCCTTGATGCTGATAAGGAGGGATTTTTAAGGTCGAAGACTAGTTTAGTACAGACCATAGGAAGGGCTGCAAGGCATGTAGAGGGAAGAGTTATTATGTATGCTGATACTATTACCCAAAGTATGCAATATGCTATTGATGAAACTAACAGGAGAAGAAAGTATCAAGAGAAGTACAATATTAAAAATGGTATTACTCCAACAAGTATTATAAAAGGAATTAGAGATTCTTTAGTGGAAAAAGAGGATATGGATAAGCGAGATTTGGATTTTGAAGTTGAGAAATTAAGTCAGAAACAAAAGAAAATGTTAATTAAAGATTTAAGGTCTAAAATGTTACTTGCAGCAGATAATTTGCAGTTTGAGAAAGCCTCTGAGTATAGGGATAAAATAAAAGAGCTGAGTATTTAACCCAGCTCTTAATAATTTCGTTAAAGATAATATCAATTATCTATAGAAGTTGTCTCTCCTGTCTCCTCTGTCGCCATCCTCTCTTGGAGGTCTTGCAACAGATACATTGATAGCTCTACCATCAAGCTCTTTACCATTTAACTGGTCAATAGCCTCGGTTGCTAACTCATCTGTAGCCATAGTAACAAAGCCAAATCCTTTAGATCTGCCCTTGAACTTGTCTACAATTACCTTTGCTTCTGTTACTTCTCCAACTGTAGAAAAGAATGAAGACAAAGACTCGTCTGTGGTCTCCCATGAAAGGTTCCCAACAAAAAGTTTGTTCTGCATTTTGTATAAAAATAATAAATAAAAGACTACGGATAAGCACACTTATTCAGGTAACCTACACAGGGCATTAAGAACATTAACACCTTTCTTAACATAGACTAACAATTATACCATACAAATTTAAAATACAATACATTTACTTTTTGATATACTCTTTAAGATGAGAATTAAATACATAGTAAACAAAGACCCAAGGGTAAAGGAATTTAACACTTTAATAAATAGTAAATTCCCTCAATTATTAACAGAGAAAAGA
>JAAZAL010000051.1 GCA_012514355.1 Candidatus Dojkabacteria bacterium | reverse complement strand
TTAAACAAAACAGAGATGTAGGTTAGTAAAAGCGGTAATAGCAAGAATAGAAAAATAAAAAGAAGCTCTTTAACATACCCTATCCAATGGACTCTAACAACAAGTACTACATCTTCTCCTGGGTCTTTGCTGTAAAAATGTAATTTCTTTGGAAAGAATGTAAATCTATTAAATGTACCCTGAGACTCTCCCTTGTTAAGTCTATCCATAAAGGAGCTCTCCATCTTACTAAACTTCTTAGGTATTTTTCTATTTCCTTCCTTCATACTACTGAAAGAATAGCATAATAATATATAGATTAACAGAGTATTTACTTCTTATGTATGTTGATATGAACAAACCCACTTTGAGGTATTCTAAGGTATCCTGGAGCACGAAGGTTATATACTGTTTTAAAATCATTTCCCGGGACAACAAAAATTCCTGCATTGGTAGTAAATGTTACTGTTCTGGTAGAGCCATTTGAATTTGAAACAATTACATCAGAAACTGAAGTAACTGGCTTAGCTGCGAGATTTCTTAATTCGCTATGTGTATATGGATTCCCGGATGAGTGACAGGCATCGAAAACAGGCACTATTCTACTATCAGACCTGTTATTGGCAACCCAAACTTGATATGCATTTATTAAGTCCGCAGTTTCAACTTGAGATAACCAAGGCTTTCTACTACAAGTTGAACTACTTTCACTATACCCATACCTATACCACATCTTGTAAAACCAAGAAACTCCTGAAATACTATCCCATGCCCTACTAGTCCAATCCCCATCTCCAGTTTTATCAGTTGTATCCCAACCAGAGGTATTACTCCATCCCCCATGTACAGCTGCGTACTGTGTAGAGAAAGGATTGCCGGCTGTATCTGTTAAAATGACTCCCCTAGTCGCTTCAACTGCCTGCTTCCAGGCTCCTGTTTTTTTACTGCTACCTACTACCTGACAAGACTCTGTAGTACAAATAGATTTCCCCCCATTTCTTGTATAGTTAATTGCGTATGTTCTAGCTGCGATTGCCTGTGCCTTTAAGACTTCAATTGGCCATGATTCTGGGACCTCGTTTAACCTTAATAGGTAATCATCTTCGAAATTTAGTTCTCCATATGTAGTTGTAGAGATATTGGTCATTATTGATTGTTCTACCCCTCCTATTACAACAGAACCTGTTCTAAATACTTTGCCTGGATAGTATGCATTTAATATTTGTTGATAGTTTTGACCAGCATTAGCTCTAGCTTTTGCTCCCCACTGGCTCATTCCATTTCTATGTGTATAAGCTCCAATAGCAAAGACACCAAAAGATCCGCTTGGAGCATTTGCCTTAAATCCTGCAAGAGATGAATTGAAGTCGACATTACTAGGAACAGAATCCGCATCAACATGTGTCCCTCCCTGTCTAACGATAATTAACTGATACTGTAAATCAGATAACTGTGTAGAGAGACCATTAATAGTTCTTTTAACGCTATTTTGCTGTTCTATCTGTGCATACAATTCTTTCTGAACCCTACTCTTTTCTGCAGCTACTAACGCATATGATTGATCTAATTCTTTTTTCTCTTTATCTAATTGTGCTTTTTCATCTTCTAAAGACTTTTTTAATTCTACTAAGTTAACAAACTCTCCCGTTATCTCTTCTATATCCTCTTTTAAAAAATTAATAGCACTTTTTTTTACAAAAAGTGTCTTTAACATTTCATTTAGTGTGGAAAAAGAAAAAAGGAACTGTCCATCGTTATATCTACTCTGCATATATAGTTGAGCTGATATTAAATCTAAAGATTCTTTTTTTCTAGATAATAATTTTTGCTTTTCATCAATTATTTTTAACTTTTCCTCTATCTCAGAATTTCTTTTATCTATCTCTGTTTGTAATTTAACAATCTCTTTGTTTAAGAGATTAACCTGTTCTGTAAGAGTGTAATTGCTACTTCCAATTTCTTTAATTCTTTTTTCAATATCTGATAAATATGTTTTCTGTTTATTTAACTCCTCCTCTTTCTCTTGAATAATATTTTCTAATTCATCTACACTTTGAGAGTATATAGGGGTTGAAATAGCAAAGAACAACAAAGAGAGTGTTAATACACAAAAGAATAGTATTAATGAATTTTGGACAGTATTATGTTTAGACATTATTCGATTATATCACTTCTTTAGAAATGATTAATCAAAATTATTGAACAAACCAATCTAATACCCAACTAAGAAACATCCGAATTAGGTAGAAAAAACCTACACCAATAATTGACCAGGTTAAAGTAGCTTGTGCTTTCTGCTTTTTCTGAGGTTCTCCCCCTGAAACAATCCATAGATATCCTCCATAAATAATCATACCGAAACCAAAGAGACCTATTGCTGGACCTATTTTGCTTACTATAAATACAATCCCTTTAATCATATCAATGAACTCAGGGGGGTCATCAGGTAAATCAATAGCAGGCTGAGCATAAACTCTTTCTGAAGTGAATTGTAATATCCTTACTAATATACTATTAGACATGTTAATCCTTTTATTAAACTCCCGTTTGTCCTAGGAAAGTATTCCTAATAAAGTTGACTAAAACCAATGCAAGAAGAGAGATTACCAATCCTATAATTGCATTCGTTAATGTCTTTGTTGCTTTCTGTACCTTTCCTTCATCTCCACCAGCAGTCATATATGAATAACCTGCCCACACCAACATTACTACACACACTAAAACTGCAGCACCAATCAACCAGTTGATTACATCAACAATAATATCCTGAAGGGACCTATCTGCCAGGTTCCCGCTAATAGATGGTATCCATGTTATTGGGTTTGGAGTAGCTTGTGCAAAAGTCGCCGTAGAAAGAGACAACAATGTAGCCCCAGACGCAAATATTTTTGAGATTTTGTTTCTCATACTTAATTAAGTTTAATATTATATAAATTAATTTAACTATTATAGTATATACTAACCTAGTCTACAATTACTATAACTGATTAAGGAATTTTTTCAATATAAAGTTCACTAACATAACTGCAACAAAGGATATTACTAGTCCAATAATTGCATTAACTAAGGTTTTTGTAGCCTTACTAACTTTATCTTCATTACCACCAGAAGTCATATATAAAAAGCCAGAAACAATTAACATTATTACACACAGAATTACAGAAGCTCCAATTAGCCAGTTTAACACTTTAACCACAAACTCTTCTAAGGTAAGTGGTGCAGAAATTAAATTGTCTAATATTTCATCTATCCATTCCAAAGAATTTTTCGTAGAAGCAAAAGCTACAGAAGGAAACAGTAAAGTTGAAGTTCCAGTTATAATACCTGCAATAATTCCTTTTTTCATAGCAATTCTAATATTATTTTAATTTCCTATTATATAAACTTATAGTTCAGATGACAATCTATCCTACGTGCTGCTGACCTAGGAATGTCTCTAAAACAAAATTAACAATGACCAAAGACAACAAAGAAATTGCTAATCCTATCAATGATCCCGTAATAGTTTTTTGAGCAGTTTGAACCTTTTGCTCATCTCCACCCGCTGTCATATACATATACCCAGAGTAAACAAGCATAACAACACAAACAAGGGTTGCTGCCCCAATAATCCAGTTTAAGATGTCAGTTACAAATATATCTAGCTCTTTATTCTCTCCAGGTAAAAAATCTAATTCTTCCATATTTACATCTATTGCAGCATAGCTAACAGTAGTTAGCTGAAGAAATAGTACTGATAAAGTAGATAATTTCGAAATTGCTTGTTTCATTATTTAATTTGTAATAAATAAATATCTACTCAAAGAAAGTCTCAATGAAAAACAATATTATCACTCTAGATAGAAGTACAATAACCATCCCAATTACAGAGGCCGTAAGCATTTTTCTTGCGGATGTGACTTTTTCCGCATCTCCTGCAGATGTCATAAATTGTATCCCAGAATATACGATAAATCCTATTGCCAAAACAACCGCAAAACCCACAAACCAATCAATAATTGCATGAATATTAGCACGAGCTCCATATAACTGATCCCACCCAAATTTGACTTTAGGTGTCTCTATTACATAATCACCAATTTTTAATGCAATGAGTTGACTTAAACTTTTCTCTATCCTCTCCTTTTTCATCCTGTTCCATTTAAAATTATATTACTGATTAACACAAGTATTGCTCCTGAAAGGATAATAAAGATTAATCCTGTAACAGCATTACCTATTTGCTCTCTTGCATCCTTTAAAGCTTCAGGGTCTCCCTTACTAGATATCATCTTAAATGCCGCGAATGATAGTAAAATACCCGCAGAAAAGACCGCTAATGGAACTAGAAATTTAATAATAGAATTCACAAAAGTAACAAAATTTGGATCTCCTTCAACAGAGAGTCTAAATTCGTCAAACCTCTCCTGAATTGAACTTTGCGCATAAATTTTTGATATTGGTATCATAGACATTGGCAATTATACTAAAGTTTACACAAATTTAACAACAATTTACAATATCGCATCACTACATATTGAATTATAATCACAGTACTTACATTTAAAACTATTCGGAGTAGCAACAAAATCTCTCTCTTTAATTCTCTCAATTACTTCAAAAACATTCTCTTTTGCTTTTTCTTTTCTCGCCGCGGAGATATCAACCTCTACCGCTTGGCCCTCTTCAATAAAGATATACTTAGCTTTTGAAACCTTAACTCCTAAACTCTGTTCAGCAAATATACAGTATAAAGGAAGCTGTAAATCCTTTTTAATATCTGCTTCCTCTTTTAATCTCCCAGTTTTGTAATCAATAATTTCAACAACAGGAGTCTCTCCAGACTTTACTAAATCCATTCTATCTATTTTCCCTACAAAACTACTCTCAGGTAGATGTACTGTAAAAGATTGTTCTAATCTATATGGGCTTTGTTCTAAATTAAAGAATTTATCATAATACTCATTCATAGATTTAACCCCACTCTCTTTTCTTTGGAGTTCATGTTTTTTACTATCATACCCTCTAGATATCCAATTCTTCTCAAAAAGATTTAACAAATCCTCCTTAGATGGCTCTTCTGTTATTCCTAATCCCTCTTTATATCTTTGAAGAAGTGTATAGAAATCTTTTAATGTGTTATGTATAGATGAACCAAAAGAAAGAGATGCGTGAGGGCGAGAAGGTATCAGTAATACATATGAATATTCATATTTCTTAGGACAATCCTGATATGTATTAATCTGAGAGTAACTAACTTTTTTACCCACCTCTATTTTAATATCTTTAGGAATAAGATCCTCTTTATTTTGTGTATACATATTTAGATCATCATCTGATTTAACTACCATAGGGTTTTCAAACTCCTGAGTAATATCCCTATCTAATATCTCTTCTAAGAATATACTACTCTTTTTCTTTCTTTTTGCGTTCCCATAGAAATTTGCAGCAGTAAGATACAGCTTCTCTTTTGCTCTTGTTGCTCCAACATAGAAGAGCCTTCTTTCCTCAGCGAGATGCTCTTCTCTTTCATCTAAATCCGACAGAGACTCTTTTATTAATTCATTAGGAATTGGAATAGTGTCTCTCCTATTTTGAGAAGGGAATCTATCTGAAACCAGATTTACAAGAAATACAATTGGAAATTCCAAACCCTTCGCACTATGTACTGTAAGAATATTTACAGCATCATACTCACTTAAATCCATTTGATCGATTACTGGAGACTCTCCAATATCAATACTGTAATTAAGGTAATCTACAAATTCATATATATTTGAATCAGGATTGTTTTTTTCATACTCCTTAATCTCATTAAAGAATTTTGCTAAATTATTTACCTTAAACTCAGAAAGATTGTCTTTCTCTTTTAACATCTCACTTAGGTATCCACTCTCTTGAACAAAGTGAAGGAGAATCTCTCCTACCGACTTGCCCTCTTTAACCATTGATACACATTTATCAAAAATAGCTAAGAACTTTTTTAAACCCTCTTGAGATTCTTTGGATAGTATCTTTTGACCAAGGTTACTTAATTCAAAATCCATACTATTTCCTACCGTAACTCCAAACATACCCTCTACCTCTTCTAATACAGAAATATGGTCCTCTCTAGCTACTCTATTTATCTCCATATACTCCCTAGTACTTAAATTCCATTGCTCTAAACTTAATACCTTGTACATATATATTTCATCTTTGTAATCAACTAGTGTTCTTAGGAAAGCAATTAAAACCTTAATCTCTTCTCTTGAATACAGACCTCTTGAGCCACCAATTTTATACGGTATTCCTAAATATCTAAGATTTTGAGTAATACTATCTGCATGAGCATTGGCTCTTACTAAAATCGCAATATCTGAGAATTTATACTTTCTGTCAGGTACTAATTCTACAAATGCAGACTGTCCCTGTTTATTAAATTTCTGAGTAGTATCAACCACATTCTCCTGAGAGTATCCTGTTAAATTTAAGACCTCTTTAGCTACCCATTCTGCCTCAGCATCCTCGCTTCCTGCAGTTAGCAAATTAACAACATCATCATCTGACTCAAAAGAGGCTTTAGCAAGGAGTCTTTTTTCAACCTTTTCAGTAATCTCCAACCTATTCGGATTATTATGCTTAATCAATGTATATGCACTATCTAATATCTCCTGGCGAGATCTATAGTTGTCCGTTAATACAACCTCTTTTGCTTTAGGATATAGCTGTTTAAATTGTAAGATATTTGATATAGCTGCACCTCTAAATTTGTAAATGGCTTGGTCATCATCACCAACAACTGTAAGATTAGGATTAACTTTTCCTACCTTACTAATATCTGTTTTAGGGTCTAACCCTGCCAATATATTCACTAAAACACTTTGTGTATAGTTAGTATCTTGAAATTCATCTACAAGAATATATTTAAATTTCTCTTGATATCTTTTTAATACATTTGGTTTCTCTCTAAACAGTTTTATTGTAAGAAGTATTAAATCTCCAAAATCTATCTTAGAGTTTTGTATTTTTAAATTTGTATACTCATCATATACAGTAGCTAATTCTAAAGTATCTTCGTACTCCTCTTTCTCTACCTTTCCAGATTTAGATAAAGACTTTGCATACTCTAAATACTCCAGTGGAGATACATCTTCATCTTGTAATCTAGAAAAATGTGAAAGTAAATCATTTAGGAATTTTGTAGGATTCCCATACGGCCTAAATTTCTTTAGAGAAAGATCAAAAAGATGTTTTCTTAAAAAAATATATGACTGAGCACCAGACATCATTGTATAGTTTGAATCTAAACCGATATTGTAGCTTTCCTGCTTTAAGATACGATCACAAAAAGAGTGAAATGTTGATATCCATATATCTCCATAACCCAAGGGCAAACTCTCATCTACTCTATCCAACATCTCTTGAGCTGCCTTATCTGTAAATGTCAGGGCAAGTATTTCGTGAGGCTTGGCCCACCCACTATTGATAATGTGAGTAATTCTTTGAGTAATAACTGCTGTTTTACCAGTACCAGCTCCTGCAATAATTAGGAGAGCTCCCTTTTTATGTTCTACTGCCTGCTTCTGTTTATCATTTAGGTTTATATTCATTCTGCTAATTTTTTTAATTGAGATATCTCTTCAATTGCACTTGAAGGGCTTTTTAAGGCTGGAGTTTCTAAAATGAATGGAGTATTTTTAAATTCCTTTCGAT
>JAAZAL010000139.1 GCA_012514355.1 Candidatus Dojkabacteria bacterium | reverse complement strand
CTCTGGAATTTCGGTGAGCACAAGGAAGCGACGGCCAAGGCTGTCCAGTGGCAGCTTGAGCGTTATCACCAACTGCTTGTGAAGGGCGAAGTCGAGGGGATTGTCCTGCATACCAACACCATGGCTGATTTGGATTATGTTGCTTATGATGTTGCCGTTGACTGGATGAACAAACACGGTGACGAAGAGATTTAAAACCGGTTTCAGCCGTTGACAATCGGTGCATGACGCAAGCAGGAGAGGGGTTCAGCCGTTCTCCTGCTTGCTGTTCATGAATGTGAATTGTCTGTCAAGCCGATATCATGTATGATTAAACTGTCACAGATAACCGAATGAAATAACGATCAGCCAGCCGCTCGAGACGATAGAAATGACTTCTTTGTGCACTCGTGATCACCATTGGGA
This sequence comes from Candidatus Dojkabacteria bacterium, assembly GCA_012514355.1. Taxonomy (GTDB): domain Bacteria; phylum Patescibacteriota; class Dojkabacteria; order SC72; family SC72; genus UBA2259. The sequence continues at coordinate 1,123 of JAAZAL010000139.1, read as the reverse complement.
GAGGGTATATGAAACCAGAATATTATGAAAATGGCGTACCTGTATTTACGAAGGATAGCTTTTTTCGTCCAGGCGAGCATGTCTATATCCACAAGTCGACGGATTTTTCTGAGTTTGTCGGCGTGGTTCACAAGCATGAGTTCATCGAGTTTGTTTATATCATGTCTGGTAAAGCGAACCATGTGATTAACAACCTTGAGTACACGGTTATGCAAGGCGATCTGGTCATCATCAATTATGATGCAACACACGTGTTTTACGAAGACAAGTCGTTCGGCGAACCATTCGTTACATATGACCTCATGTTCACACCTGATTATCTGGATGTCGGGTTGATTAGGGGTAATAATTTTAATTCATTGGCTTCTTCATTCCTGTTTTACTCGCTGTTTCCGGAAAAACAAAGCATAGGTCCTGATCTGCATCTATCCGGAACCCATTTCAACATATTTGGGGAGTTGTTTGATAAGATCTACTTCGAATTCATTAAAAAACAAAAGGGCTACGTCGAGATCATGCGGGCTTATGTCGTTGAACTGATCATTCAGATATACCGCCAGATTGAAACCAGCAGCAGCGCAAGTTCTAGCAGGCACAAGCATGAAGAGATTGTGAACCGCGCGCTCAAATACTTGTATGATCACTATCAAACGCATGTTACACTCGAAGATCTCGCAGCACAAATATTCTTGAGCAAAGACTATTTCAGTCGCTTGTTCCGCGAAATCACCGGCAAGCCGGTCAGTATGCTGTTGCAGCAGATACGCGTGGAAGAGGCGTGTAAAATGTTGATTTCTACAGATCGAACGATCCTGGATATTGCCAGCGAATGTGGTTACCAGGATATCAAGTTCTTTTATATAACCTTCAGAAAACAGACAGGGATGACACCCGGCGAGTATCGCAAAGCAAATCAGCAGTTTGCGATATAGGTATAGCGCCGCCCCTTTTCGCTCACCGGCAGCCTAAAGCTTTTTCTTCCAGACACTGCGCTGAGCGGCAATGATCTCATCCTCCCAGCCGATCCGGTCGCTGTCGGGTATTTTCCCGTTCTCATCCATGGCGGCGATCACGCGGCGCATGCCCTCTTCGAGCGGGATGCTTACATTGAACTCCGGCACGT
>JAAZAL010000050.1 GCA_012514355.1 Candidatus Dojkabacteria bacterium | reverse complement strand
AATAATCTGCCCAACAGGTAAAGTGATATCAGAAGTGTCTTCATCTTCACAGTTTGCATCGTAGGAGATAGTTACTTTCCCCTCCGCTTTCTCTCCTTTGCTTGCAACTCCTGTTGCAGTAATAGTATTAGAAAGACCCTTACTTGCCTCTTCTGTTTTTATAGGTATCTTTAATTCTTCAAAATCTATCTTATCTATCTCACTATCCCCCGTTAATACACTCTCTATTGCAACAGGTTTAGATTCTACAAATATCTTAATTTTTACAAAAGTACCAAACTCATTAAACAGAAAACCACCTAATATTGAAAGTAAAAGTAAAGGAACAAAGATAAAGAGAAATATTCTTAATACCTTCTTTTTATTAAAATTTCCATTTGTTTTTATATTAGGTAATATCCTTTTAATAGATACTGCATTTTTTAATTTGAATGAAGGCTTTCTCTTTTCATCTACAATATTTATAGGCTCTTCTATTGGAGCAGAGGGCATATCTTGGTCAATAGAGATAAAAGGAGAGCGTGTTTTAAGACCCCTTTTATCTATATAATCCTTTTTAATAGGTTCCTGTCCTGTTTCTTCTTTAATATCCTCTTTAGTAGGAATACTCTTTTCAATATTTTCTTCAACCTTTTCCTCAAATACCTCCTTTTGATCAGGCTGGATAGCGACAGTTTCTAATATCTTCTTTCTCTCTAACTTCTCTCTTTTCTTTGATATTATTAATTCTGAAGCCTCTTCCCATTCATACTCAGTTGGATTAGAAGGAGTATCAATTGTTTTAATTCCTGCTAATTTAGCATTACGAATACCTATTGGGTTTTGTATTATTTGAGCAATTAGTAATTTGTTTTCTCTTTGAGCAGCCTCTGATATTACTTTCAGATTAATTGGACTAATTAAGAGATCTGTATGTTCTGTAAAAGTAAGAACTATCCTGTCAGCCTTTGTTCTATGTATTTCTCTAACTAAATCGGTTAACTCATGTTCTGTATCTATTACTATTTTTGTTGTTTGTGATTTTTCTTCCATAGTTATACTTCCCAATTTATATCTTTCGTTTTTCTATCCATCTCCATATCGTAGAGGAATTTAGCTAAAGATGCTGGAGTGATATCGTAGAGATTTTCTAGATCTCCACTATTATCAGTAATTGAACCTAAAAGATTCGGTGTAAACATATCAATTTTAGGAACAACTGCGATAGGGAGATATTTCTTCCAAGGAAATTCCATTAAAGATTGTTTAATATCAGGAAGAAGAGCTCCACCACCACAAAGAAAGATTTGAGTAGGAAGTGGACCTATATCCTCACAACTTTCTAGTGCAACTTTAAGAGTTCTCATCCAAAGGGTTGAGGTTGTATACATAGTTTTTTGAACCTGCCTCATTATATCTTTAGGAAGTTCTTTTTCTGAGTATTTAATTTTTCTCTGTTCTGCATGTCTAAAATCAGCATCTGTTAATCTAGCTAACTCTTTAGTAAACACCCGTCCACCAAATGCAAACATCTGAGTTTCTCCTACATTACCGTTTTTAACAATTGCAATATCTGTTGTTCCACCACCTACATCAATGAAGATTGCAGAGAAGTTACTGTTTTTACCTCCTGAATGAGCTCTAGCAACTGCAAATGGTTGAGATACAATACCTAAGACTTCGAAGTTAAGTGAGGAAGCTACCTTCCTTAATGCCTCTGTATATGTTTTAGGTGCAAAGGAAGCATAGAAATTAAGTTTTACATCTCTTCCCTTATACCCAATTAAAGAGTTAACAGGCATTCCTCCTATTTCCATACCTGTAGGAGTAATATGAAGTATTTCAATATCTTCATTTTTTAGCCCAGTTCTCATCCCTAGATCTTCTTTACCAGTTACAGAGATTTGAGATTTAACCTCATTTATAATTTTATCTTGCTCTTTTTTAGTTACCTCTTTTTCAAAATGTTCCTCTCTTTCATAGTTAACTACAATTGATACTCCTTGAATATATTCTCCTGCGATACCCATTATTACACTCTTAGGATACTCCTCAGGTTTAAGAGTACTTAACAGTTGATTGATGGAGAGTTTACAATTCTCTAATACTGTATCTAGATTTGTGATTATTCCACTTCTCATAGCATGCTGTTGCTGTTGAATACGAGAGATTTTGTTTACACTTACTCCGTACTCTGTCATTGTAAAGAGAATACTTTTAATACTCTCTGTACCTATATCTAATGCTACTATTGGAGTTTTTCCATCAAGAAGAGGTCCCCTCTTTGATTTTTTTCTTGGCAGTTTTATCATATTCAATAATTATATCACTAAAGCCCCTTTATTATACAACCACAATTTGAATAATGGGCTCTCTTTCAGTTTTCTTGTAAATATATTTCCCTACAGATTTTTCTATTAATGTTTTTAGGGTATCAATTTTAAAATCTTTCTGTTTAGAAGAATCTGATAACCAGCTCCTATGGGCATCATATATTAAAGTTTGGATCTCTTTTAGTAGTTCTTGAGATTTTTTCATATATATAAAGCCACGAGATACAAATTGAGGTCTACCCATTAATCGATGAGTTTTACTGCTTAGATTTAATACTATTGTAAACATTCCATACTCTGATAACTGTTTTCTATCATTAAGTACTATCTCTCCAGTATCTCCAACTCCTAATCCATCGATAAGGATAGGTTTTGCTTCTATTGGTTTTGCTTTGTTCCAGTTTTTTCCATTAAAGCTCCATATTTGACCATCATCTGTAAGCAAAACATTTTCATCTTTCATACCCCATGACATATAGTTTTTCTTATTAAAATATCTAAATGTTAAAGGTCCATGAATTGGCATAACTGTTTTAGGGGAGGTTAATTCGTACATTATTTTCATATCTTCTTGATTACCATGCCCACTAGAGTGTATTTTTGTTTCTATTGTATCTTTTAGTAAATCAGCACCCAAGGCAATTAATCTATCAGTCATTTTCTCAATACTAGAGACATTTTCAGGTATTTCAGAAGAAGACATGATTACCAAATCACCCTTTTTAACCTTTATATATTTATGTTCACTTAAAGAAATTCTATTTAATGCAGCAAACCTCTCTCCTTGGCTACCGGTAGAAAGAATGAGAAGTTGGTTGTCTTTGTATTTTGGCATCTCTCTTTCTTTAATTACTAGTCCCTGTGGAATTTTAATATATCCCTGGTTACTTGCAATTGAGATTGTTTGTTCTAGACTTCTTCCAGAAATTACTATTTTTCTATTTGTTCTTTTGGCAATTTCAAATAGTGCATACAGTCTTGTTAAAAGGGAGGAAAAGGCTGCAACTATTACCCTACCTTGAGTTTTACTAATAATATTACCTAAGTTTTCGAATATTTCCGTTTCTGATGGAGCTTTACCTATCTTTGTTGCATTAGTGCTCTCCATTAAGGCTAAATCTACTCTTCCTCTAAGAGATTTTAATTTTGCATAATCGGCTTCTAACTCATTTGTAGGTTGGGTGTCTATTTTATAATCCCCAGAAAAGAAGATATTTCCCTGTCTGCTTTCAACAAATATTGAGAATGCATCTGGAATACTATGATTTATTCCAATAAAGGTAGCTCTAAAGTTTTTACCTAAATTAATAGTGGTATGTCTGTTTACACCAAATATTTTAGTTTT
>JAAZAL010000049.1 GCA_012514355.1 Candidatus Dojkabacteria bacterium | reverse complement strand
CTTCTGAATATTATGTATTAGCAACAAATGGGAATATTCCACCAAATACTAGTATGAAAGTACAACTTAGGGTTAGTAATAGTTCTAATATGAGTGGTGCAGTGTGGATAGGACCCGATGGAACATCTTCAACATATTTTGATGGGATATCAACCTTTGATTTGCCGATTGGGTTAATTGGAAGATATATACAATACAGAGTATTTTTTGAGTCTGACACTGTGTCAACTCCTTTACTTGAAGAACTAATAATTAATTATGAAAAATAGATTAAAAGGAGTAACGCTAATTGAAACTATGTTGTACATAGGGATCTTTTCAATAATAATCGTAATTATTATCAATTTCATGCTTTCTACCCAAGAAGCAACAAGAACAAATGACATTGAATCATCCTTACAAAGGAGCTCGTCCTTTATCTCTCAACACTTAAATTCCTCCTTTAAAAAAGTAAAATCAATAGATGAAGTTAATAGCATATTTAATAATGATCAGGGGAGACTAAGTATTGTGTTCTCAACTGGAAATAAAGAATATTCGCTTACAAACTCAAAACTTATGTTTGATGCAGAGCAGATTACACCAAACAATCTTTTAATTAGAGTTTTTAATATAACTCCAATATATAAAAGTCCGGGGTCTATTATTGGGATAAATATATCAATCACGATTGAATCCAAGATTGACTCTTCCCGTTCTCAAACATCTAATCTGTTATACTTAGTACAGTGAGGAATCATGGATATATAGCATTAACAACCGTTTTAGTAATACTACCCCTACTCCTAATTACAGGAATAAACTCGTTATATAATAACACCACCTCATTAATAGTTGGGAAAATGAACTATGACTATCAAATACTTAGAAGTAACTCTGAAACATGTTTAGAAGAAGCAGTATACAAAATTAAAAGAGGTGGAACATATACTGGTACTTTTACCCTCTCAATGGATAATTGGTCTTGTGATGTAGTCGTTTCTGACAAAGTAGGTTTTCCAGGAATAAAGATAATTGAAATTAATTCATCTGATTCAAACAGTGTTAAGTTTAGTACCACTAAAGAATTAAATATAAATACAGATCCCTTTGAAATCTCAAATACTTAAAACAAATTGTAATACTACAGAAAAGATTTTTATCTCCTTTCTTGGAATCTCAATACTTTCCCTCTATGTAAAAGTCCTGCTCTACTCTAATTTTTCCATATTAAATATTGGGGTGTTTTTAATAGGCACAATAATATTTTCTTCTTTAGTATTTCTCGCATACATTGATTTAAAAATAATGGAAGTTCACAATTTAACATCATTAATTTTGTTTTTTTTTCTCTCGGTGTTAAATATTGTTCTTTTTTTAATAAAAAGAGATATAACATTAGCAAATGGATGGCAATATATTGCATATGACAATATCTTTGCTGCATTAATCTTAGGAAGTATTTCTCAATTAATTGTATTAATCTCTAAAGAGAAAGCCCTAGGTCAGGGAGATGTTAGAATGCTTTTGATAGCTGGCCTGCTAGTGGGTAAAACAAACCTAATGATATGGGGATATTTAACTGTGTTTAGTGCACTTGCATATGGAGTTGTAATTGGATTAAGGAAGAAAAAATTTAAAAATGTAAAAATCCCTCTACTCCCCTTTATTGTTTTATCAATAATTATTATCCTTCTCTTCCTTTAAAATCTAAACTTTAGACACACCTATTGCACACTTAAATATTAAGTGTTACATTTTAAGGTTTATTTTTTACCAATTAACCCTTATGGACGAACCCTTAAAAGATTTTTTAACAATTTCCTACAATGAACTTGAGGTTTTAAACAAAGAAGCCAAAAAAAGAAGAATTGATAATTTTGGGAAACCTAATAACAAATTAGAATCCTACTATACAGAGTATTTAAAAAAGGAAACAAGAATAAAAGCTGTTACTGTTGGCTTTACCGATTTAGAGGGTAAATTCCAAATGCTTGATTACAACAAAGATTACCTTTTAGAATCTAGTGACAACCTTACCTTTGATGGCTCCTCGGTAAAAGGGTTTACACAAGTTAGCGAGTCCGATCTAAAATTAAAATTAGATTGGAGCTCTTTTTACTGGCTTCCAAGTGATATCTTTGGCCCTGGGAAGGTCCTACTCTTTGCTGAAATATATACTTCAGATGATATGCCCCACCCTTCTGATTTTAGGTCAAGACTTCGAACCTATCTACATGAGTTGTATAAAAAAGAGAAATATTTAGTTATGGGTGCTAACGAAATAGAAGGCATTCTTGTTGAGGGATTAGATGCAGAAATGAATTTTAAGGAAGAAACTGGTTTTAAATTAGTCTCTTCTGGTGGATACTACCACTCTCTTCCTTTGGATAGGCTAAGAAAATTTATAGATGCCACTGCTGAAGCACACAGAGCATTAGGTTTTGAAAACGAAAAAGACCATCCAGAAGTAGCGCCCTCTCAGTTTGAATTAAATTACAAACACTCTATTGCCGACATAGCGTCAGACCAAGTACAACTGTACAAGTTAGTTGCAAGGCAGGTTGCAGAAATACAAGGTTTAACAGCCACATTTCTCCCTAAACCAATTGTAGGAATAAATGGAAGTGGTATGCATACTAATTTGTCCATAGAAAAAGATGGCAAAAATATTTTCTACGAAAAGAATGGGAATGTTGATCTTTCAGACTTAGGTAACGACTTTATCGACCGAATACTTTTTAAAGCTTCTGCCATGTGTCTAATACTTAATCCTAGTGTAAATGCATACAGAAGATTAGACCCTAATTTTGAAGCTCCGAATCAAATTAAGGCGTCAGCAGTAAATAGAACAGCAATGGTTAGAATACCTCTAGCATCTGAGAAATCTGCAAGAATCGAAGTTCGATCAGTTGCTCCTGATGCTAACCCATATATGGTTTACTACACTCTTCTAAGAGTTGGGTTAGAGGGTAAAAAACAGAAACTACACAAAGGTATTACTCCAAGAACAAAGGTGTTACCAGACGATATATATGATGCAATCAAATTCTTAAAAAGAAGCTCTTTTATGTCCGAAATCTTAGGAGAGGAAACTAAAAATAAATATATTGCTCTAAAACAGGCCTCTGCAGATAGATGTCCTAAAGCATTAGGGAACAAAGTTAAAAGATCTGAAGTGATCTTTCACCATGAAATAACAAACCAGTTACTATGGAATGAGTTTTAATCACATTTCAAATAGTATACAATCAAGATACACATTTTAACTAGAACTATCTCAAAAGTGATTAAAAAAGATAAAAATGAAAAATATCTAAAGATATCTAAAATAGTAACATACCTATTATCCTCTATTTTAGGCTTTACCCTCTATTACTACTTCGGTTCAAGCTTCTATATCTTTGCATTTGCATTACTCTTAGGCTTAACACTCCCTAAATTAATTCTAAACAAATGGAAATACGAAGAAGACAAGTTTAATAAAATAGTATGGTTAAACCTAATTTTTGGTCTCTTCTATACTCCCCTTGGGGTCTTCTTTGGGGTATTTACTATTAAATACAACTCTACTCTATCAAAAAATGAAAAACAAAATAAATATGTAGTACTAGGAAAAATTGGAATATGGTTATCAATATTAAACTTTTTACTAGCCCTTATCCTTCCATTTGCTCTCTCTAAATAAGGATTACTCGCTCATACACAACTAGCACCTATACAGCTCCATTAATTCACTTAAAGTTTCAACACCGTAGCTGTAAATTACACTCTCTGTATTAGATTGTAACAAAGAGAACCTATGTGCTTCATCAATACTTGTATATGACATACTCTCCTCCTCTAAAATATCAACCGCATCATATATCAATGTATCCCCTCCATAAAGTAACCCTTCATAAGTTAAATCTATCTCATCATCTGTTGGTAATATATTCCAATAGTGGAAATCTCCTTTTTTAGTAGGACATTGTAAAATTTCTCCCCCTAACAAATTTTTAATTAAATATGAAACTGGATATGATTGTTTATACACAACACATGATGGACACCAGCTTCCATTAGTTATTTGTGGGGTAAGTGTTTCT
>JAAZAL010000048.1 GCA_012514355.1 Candidatus Dojkabacteria bacterium | reverse complement strand
TCCGATTTTACATTTGAAATATTCAAAGTAAATACTTGGGCAGAGGGTACTACAAAAGGAAATGGATGTGTTACTCTAAAAGCAGTACCATACGGACAATATATTTTAGACGAGTATCTAAAAGACGGTTGGGTTGATATAAGTGGAAAAGGGCTTGAAGTTACAATTAATGATATTACTGAAAATTTTACTATCAAGAATAGAATAGATGCTCCTGTAACCATTAAAGCTACCAAGATCGTCTGTGATTATGAAGAAGATTTACCAAATTGGGGAGCAATTAAATCAGATGGTAATCCAATAACACAGGGAAGGATAGATCAATTCTTAAGCGATAAAGAGGGTAAATGTAGAGTTGTTCCAGATTGGGAATTTGAATGGGCATATGAAGGTGCAGGAAATCCAGGTGATGAAGTAATTGGATACGGTGGTGGTAATTGGAATACATTTGGATCTTCAGTACAAATAGATAATCTACTAGGGGGAAGATTAGAATTAAGAGAAGTGCTGCAAGAAAATTACATACCATTTACATATGGTGAATATGGTAATAACTCTAATAATGAATCTGCTGAGTTCTACTGTTATAACGATGTAATGAACTATGATAACTGGGAGTGGTTAAATACACCAGAATATGGTCAAACATATTACTGTGTAGGCTTTAACACACTAACTAGAACAGATGTACATGGATATAAATGGAATGATCTTGACAGAGATCGTGATAGAAGTTGTATTCAGGAAGAGCCAAGTAGTATTTTTGAACAGGTTAGAGGCATATTATTGGAGGAAGATAAAAGTGAGTGTGAATTAGAGCCACGACTTTCAGGTTGGAAAATATTTATAGATACAAATAAGAATGGTAAATGGGACGAAGGTGAGCAATATATGTTAACAAGTAGCAATACTGAAGATTCTAATCAATTTGGTTCGTATTTGTTTGAAGATTTGCTACCAGGTGAATACAAAATATGTGAAGAGATACCTTCTAATTGGGCTCAAACGTATCCTGGAGAACCAGCAGAACCTTCATGTCACATCATAACACTACCAAATGATTGTAACGACTCAGAAAGTTGTGAATTTAACTTTGGTAATGTTGAAGAATCTGAGCTATATATTAGTGAAACTAATGATAGTTGGCCCAACACACTACAAATAGGTGATACCTTTACATATACAATTACTGTAAGAGCTCTTAAAGGACCTGTTACAGGGGTGACACTAATAAATCTCCCTCCAGAAGGGTTTGTTCCTCAGAGTGAAACATTTAGTGCAGTATCTGATGTTCATGGTCCTTTAGATACTTCTGGAGTTGTATACGCATCACCAGGGCAATGGGATTTAGGAGATATGGAAAAAGACGAAGTTATTACTATTACCTATACCGCTTTAGTAACTGGAAATGTAGATGCAGGAATATATCCTGATTTAACCTTTGCACAGGGTACTGGTGTTAGAGGATTAACAATACTTGCTTTATCAGAAGAATCTGAATTTGAAATTAATAATGGTATTGTAGACCAGAACTTTGTTGGTACTCAAGTAAGAGTGAGTGAAGCTCCGGAATTAGATGGAGGAGAGGTATTAGGAGCATCCATTACCTTACCAGCCACAGGTGCAGACACATATATAACATTAGGAGCATTAATATCTATGATTTTAGGATTTGTATTCTTAATACTTAATCCAAAGAAAAAGACTAGTAGATTGGTAGTCACAGGACTAATCCTTTTAGGAGTGTTTACCTTTGTAAAACCAACAAATATTCTTGCTCTTGGAGAAAATATCGAAGTTAGAATTGAAGAGCCACAAAGTCCAACTAGTAAAACGACCTTTGATATTGGATATGTTGCAATTGATCTTGCAGGGAGACCAATCTCTGTTCAGTGTTACAAAGATGGAGTACCCTTTGATTTACCTAAAACTTCAAATAGTGGAGATTGTGAAGTAACACCTTCTCTAATAACAAGTAGCGGGACATATGAATTCTACGTAGTTGCAACTGCAGGTACTGACTCTAAGATGTCAGATAAGGTAAGTGTTCAGATTGAGCTAGACAAGCCATTACCAGTAACAGAATATTCTAAGAGTAAGGGAACATGTACATATACTCTTAAATTCAAATCAACTACATCTAAAGTACAGATTTTTAGATCAGACAATCAGAAATCATTCTATGCAGATGATACAACCCTAATAAAAAAACCATATCTATCAGTATCTGCAAATGTAATATCTTCATACACTGATAGCAGTATTACAGATTGCTCAAAAGAATATTACTACGCTGTAAGATCTGTCGATGATTACAACAATGTATCTACATTAGTAACAGATAATATTGTTACCATTGTAAGAACACCAGCACCAATAACTCCAACTGAAATAACTGGAGAAGAGGAAGGTGAAGTAGCAGGAGAAGAAACTACTCCAGAAGAGGAGAAAGAAGATGAGAGCGGAGAGGTTAAAGGAGACGAAGATGTAGAATCAGAAGATGAGAAAGAAGAGGAGAAAGAGGAAGACAGTGATACCCTAGAGTCCTTCTGGTCTGATTACAAATATTTCATAATCGCAGTTCTCGTGGTAGCATTAGGAAGTGGAGCATACAAATATGTCAGAAGAAAAAAGTAAGAAATCAATAGCAGGATACCTAAGAATAATAGGTATCCTGCTACTTCTCTTGGGTATATTAATAGTGGTATATACTTTCCAACCCTTAATATTTTCATACATAGATTACAAACTTACACCCGAACCTGAAAAAGAAATTGAAGTTGAACTCATTAAAGGAGACCAAGAAATTACCACTGATATTAAAAAAGATACTGAGGTTGTATTTGTAGATAACCAGTTTGGTCTTTACATTCCTAAAATACAAGCAAATTCAAAAGTAGTTAAAAATATTGACCCCTACGACTTCGATGCGTATAGTAATGCATTAATATCTGGAGTAGCTCATGCTAAAGGAAGTTCAGTTCCATCAGAACCTGGAAATGTATTTCTTTTTGCTCACTCAGCAGTAAACTTCTATGAAAGAAGAAAATACAATGTATACTTCTACCTTTTAGGAGAGTTAGAAAAAGATGATCCAATATTAGTTTCATATCAAGGAGAGATATATAAATACAAGGTATTAGAATTTAAAGTAATTAAACCAGAAGAAATCCAATATATGGGTCAATATATGCAAGAAGACACCCTTACCCTAATGACCTGTTGGCCTGCAGGATCTAATACTAAAAGAGCCATAGTTACAGCGATTAGAGATACAGAGTAAAAATATTTCCAAATATCCTGTAAAATACATAGGAATATATCTTACATATATACAAATATGAAAATACTTGATGGTAAACAAACAGCCCAATCAATATCAAATAGATTAAAGGAAGAGATTAGCAAATATCTTACTCAAGGAAAAAGAGCACCTAAGATAGATATCATCTTAGTAGGTGATGATTATGCAAGTAAGATGTATGTAGATATGAAATCTAAAAAAGCCTTAGATTTAGGCATACAGGTAAATGTACATACATATCCAAAAGATATATCCCAAGAGCAAGTAGAAAGTGTAATTAAGCAATTAAATGAGGATATAAATATTGATGGAATAATGGTTAAACTACCATTACCTAACCATATTCAAGAGAGTAAAATCTTAGAATTAATATCCCCAGATAAGGATGTAGATGGATTAACATCAACAAATTTAGGAAAACTTTTTAAAAATGACAGTAGTGCAATAGCACCAGCTACAGCTAAAGGAGTAATTGAACTTTTAAAAGAGTATAGGGTACAAATAGAGGGCAAAAGAGCAGTAGTAATAGGAAGAGGAGATATATCAGGACTCCCAATATCTGCTATGCTTCAAAATGAGAATGCTACAGTAACCATATGTCACTCACGTACTCAAAATTTAAAAGAGATATGTTCAAAAGCAGATATATTAGTATCAAGTATAGGGAGAGCGGAGTATATAAACTCAGAGTATGTAAAAGAGGGTAGTATTGTTGTTGATATTGGAACAAACAGAAATGCACAGGGTAAATTAGTAGGTGATATTGATTTTAATTCTGTTAAAGATATCGCAGAATATATTACTCCTGTACCAGGAGGTATTGGACCAATGACAATAGTATGTTTGTTTGATAACTTAATTGAGGCATATAAAAAGAATGTATAAAGATATCATATTTGAATATATTGGTAAAGAAGCTAAAAGACAGAAAGAAGGAATAGAGTTAATAGCTTCTGAAAACTATGTAAGTAGTGATGTACTTAAAGCAATGGGTAGTATATTAACTAATAAATATTCAGAAGGATATCCAGATAAAAGATACTATGGAGGAAATAAATATATAGATGAGGTAGAAAAGGAGTGTATATCAAGAGCAAAAGAGCTGTTTAAAGCAGAGCATGTAAATGTACAACCATACTCTGGCTCACCTGCAAATCTTGCTGTACATCTTGCATTCTTAAATCCACGAGATAAAACAATGGGTATGGATCTCTCTGCAGGAGGACATCTTACACACGGTTTTAAAGTATCAATTAGTGGTAAATATTTTGATTCAGTTAGTTATGGAGTAAACAAAGAGGGATATATAGATTATGAGCAGGTAAGAAAAATAGCATTGGAACATAAACCAAAGTTAATATGGAGTGGGTTTAGTGCATATTCAAGGATAGTGGATTGGAAAGAGTTTAAAAAGATTGCAGATGAAGTAGGAGCAATACTAGTTGCAGATATAGCACATGTAGCAGGATTAATTGCAGCAGGTGAGTATCCATCTCCAGTAGGTATAGCCGATGTAGTTACTACAACTACTCACAAGACCCTTAGGGGACCTCGTGGAGCTATGATTATGTGTAAACAGGAGTATGGAGAGGTAATAGATAAAGCGGTATTTCCTGGACTACAAGGAGGCCCACATAACCATACAACAGCTGGTATAGCAGTAGCTTTGAAAGAAGCTATGACAGAGGAGTTTAAACAGTATTCTAAACAGGTAGTACTTAACTCAAAAGCATTAGCTAAAGCATTGATGGATAAAGGGTATAGTATTGTATCTGGAGGAACAGATAATCATCTGTTTTTAGTTGATACTGTTAAGAGTGTAAATATGAGTGGTAAAGAGGTGTCAGACATATTAGAAGAAGTAAACATTACTTTAAATAAAAATAGTATTCCCTTTGATGAAAGAAAACCTTGGGATCCATCAGGAGTAAGAATAGGGACACCAGCTATTACTACAAGAGGAATGAAAGAGAAAGAGATGGAAAAGATAGCACAATATTTAGATAGGGCAGTAAAAAACGAATCTGAGAAAGATAGAAATTTAATTAAAGAAGAGGTAAAAACATTTACTAAAGATTTTCCTATACCTGGAATAGATAACTTGTAATATTTATTAAATGAAAGGTAATTTTCTTAAGGATTTACAGATAGCTAGTATAGAATCTGAATCTAATTGGAATACATTTAAAGTACATACACTTTTACAAAATTGTAAACAGAAACAACCCTCAATTAATGCATACTTAGGAGCAAGATATAGTAGGTCAGCAGATAGTATTGTTGATATAGCAAAGGAGATAATTGATAACAATACAGATGCTTCACAAAGATTAGAAACTATATTCCATGGATATGGTCATAAGTCTGTAGGGGATATGGCAGATCTTTTTGTTTGTATTGAAAATATCCCTATGTATACAGCGATGAGAATCTTCTACCTCAACTGCGTTATCTCTGGTCAAGAGAGATCTACTAGATATCAGAATTTCAAAGAGCCTCAATATATTAAAATTCCTAAAGCGGTGTGTAGTGATGAAAATATTAGAAAGGAGTACAACTCTATAATCTTAAAACAGATGGACGATTACTCCAGATTGCTAACTAAAACGAAAGATGCACTCAAAGAATATTTTAATTTAAATGAAGATATTAAAGAAGAGAGTTCTGTACTTCAAGCTAGAAGTTTTGATGTTGCTAGGTACTTACTACCGTATGGATTACAAACTAGTATGGCGGCAGTAATGTCTGCTAGGAATTGGTCAGAGTTAATTTCATACTTTAATGCAAGTGATAGTGTTGTTGAAAATGAAATAGGGAAACTACTTTACAACCTCTTAGGTGAATCTAAGATAGAGATTAATGGATATATTAGAGAGGCTGATGGTCTCATTAGACATACCGATGCTAACTGTTGCAGAAGAAATTCTACTAAGGACATTTTAGAATATATATCTCAGAATGTATCTCCACAAAAAGAGTATGAGAGTATGGGTTGTGAATGCGATTCCTGTTCTGTTACTTTTAATACCAATGCAATTGAAAATTTAATAACTAACTACGAACTACTTCTAAATCCGTTAGGTAGTACAAATGAATATGAGTTTGACCAGGAAGACACCAAAGAGATAGGAGAAAAAATATTTGAGAATCATAACCAATATAATCTAATGGGAAATATCGGTCAAAGTGGTGCTATTAAAATAGAGGGTATGGCTACATTAGGAACTCTTAAGGACTTAAATAGGCATAGAAGTTTAGAAAGATATATTCCTCTTTTACATGATCAGATAGATATTGATAATGAATTGGATAGAGATAGTAAAGAGTGTTTCTTTCTATGTAACTATTTAGAGATTAATAAACTAGATAATCTTAGAAAAGAGTATGAAAAATCTCTATCAGAAACATACGAAAGAATAAAGAAGTGGAG
>JAAZAL010000047.1 GCA_012514355.1 Candidatus Dojkabacteria bacterium | reverse complement strand
TATTTTTCTGCTAAAATCCATTCGCTAGTTTAAAATAGTTAAAAATATATACAAATGGCAAGAGAAAAGAAGAATATGAAAACATATGAGTTAATGGTCGCACTAAAGCCTTTACTTCCTGATGATTTAAGAAAAAGTATACATAAAGAGTTTGTAGATATGATGAGTAAGGATGGGGGAGAGGTGTTAGATGTTGATGTATGGGGCAAGAGATATCTTGCTTACAAGATACAGGGTCATAACGAGGGGTATTACTTAGTTTATAACTTTGTACATACTCCAAAAAACATAAATGAGATGAAAAGAGTATTACAATTAAAGCAGGAAATTTTGAGATTTATGATTATAGAAGTTGACAACGTCGATGTAATAGGGAAGGGAATTAAGAAAAAAGAAATTGAGGTATAGTTAAGGATTTTTTAATATTAGGCTGTTAAAATTAAGGTAAGTTAAATTAATATATATACAAATATGTCAGCAAGGTCTTTAAATAAGGTTCAGTTGATAGGTAACTTAACTAGGGAACCAGAGTTAAGATATACCACTGGTGGAACTCCAGTAGTTACATTTGGTTTAGCAACAAACAAGTCTTGGAAAGACCAAGAGGGTAGTGTAAAAGAGATTGCAGAGTTTCATAACATTGTTGCATGGAATAAGATGGCAGAAATATGTCAACAGTTACTTGCAAAGGGTATGAAGGTTTACATAGAGGGTTCTTTGTCTACTAGATCATGGGAAGCAGATGATGGTTCTACAAGATATAAAACAGAGGTAAGAGTAAATGATATGATTCTTTTAGATAGCAAAGGTAAACAGGGTGCAGGTTTTGATTCTGAAGTCAAAAGTTCTGCAGAGGAGCCAGAAGCAGACATCTCAGAAGAGAGTAGTACAGATGAGGATACAACTGCAAACGAAGATCCATTAGAGGATTCAGATTTACCATTTTAATTTAATTGATTACTAGAAATGGAGGAAGGGAAGACAATTGAAGAAAAGAAAAATACTACCCCAACGCTAGATGATGTCTACGATGAGAAGAGTGTCACCGAGGATGAGGGAGAAAGTACCTACGGGGGTAAAAAGAAACCTAGAAGAAGAAGGAAGATAATTCAAAATCTTTCATGCCCTTTATGTGACTCTGGAGTAAAAGATGTCTCTTACAAGGATGTA
This sequence comes from Candidatus Dojkabacteria bacterium, assembly GCA_012514355.1. Taxonomy (GTDB): domain Bacteria; phylum Patescibacteriota; class Dojkabacteria; order SC72; family SC72; genus UBA2259. The sequence goes on along the minus strand of JAAZAL010000047.1, from coordinate 496 downwards.
TATCAACTTAAAAAGTTTACCTCTGTAAGAGGAAAGATAATATCTGTAGAGAAATCAGGGGCTTGTCACAAACATCAGAAACAGTTAAAAAGAGCTATTAAAAGAGCAAGATTTATGGCATTGTTACCATATATCTCTAGAGAGTAATTAATAGTTTCGATTTTTAAGGGAGGCACACGGCCTCCTTTTTGTTTAAAAAAAGTCATTTTACTGGTAAACTAGTATAACAATGAATATACTGCCCACATTTAAAGAAAATGCATATTTAACGCTACTTATCAAAGACAACTTTATTTATGCTAATCTAGCATACTCTAATTTAGTAGCCCAAAGAACATTCCTTTTATCTGACTCTACAGATCTCTCTCCCTTAAAATTTCGATTAGATGATATTACTTTTACTAAAGAGTTTTGGTTTGAATATTTTGATTCCTTAGAGAAATTTTTTGATTGGGATATTGTTGATAGAACATATGAGGGGATTTTCAAAATTAAG
>JAAZAL010000046.1 GCA_012514355.1 Candidatus Dojkabacteria bacterium | reverse complement strand
GTAGTAGATCTGTTTACAAAGATGGAAGGAGATAAAAGGAAGTACGAAGAGGCAGTAAAAAAGGCACGTCTCAATCCTAGATACACTTTTAAGAGCTTTGTTGTTGGAGCAAATAACAGATTGGCTGAAGCAGTAGCTCAATCCGTAGTTTCTGATGTTGAAAATGATGGTTTTGCCAAATCATATAACCCTGTTTTTTACTACGGTAGTACTGGAGTAGGTAAAACTCATCTAATGCAAGCTATTGGAAACGAAGTATTAAGAATATATCCTTCTAAAAAGGTCGTATATGTTTCTATAGAACAGTTTTTAAACGAGATGATAGAAGCTATTAGAACAAAAAAGAATGAGGATTTTAGAACTAAGTATAGAGAGGTAGATCTGTTAATAATAGATGATATTCAGTTTGTAGAAACATATCCTAAGACTCAAGAAGAGCTATTCCATACCTTTAATACCCTTTATCAAGCTAACAAACAGATAATACTCGCTTCTGATAGAGCACCAAAGGATATTAAAAATATTACTGATAGACTTAGAACCCGTTTTGAGGGAGGCATGGTTTGTGATATTCAACCTCCTGATTATGAAACTAGGTTAGCCATTTTAAAACAAATTATGGTTGACAAAAAGATTACTGTTCCTGATGCATATTTAGATTTAATAGCTAAAAACATAGAAAGTAGTGTAAGAGAGTTAGAGGGTGCTTTAACAAAAGTTTTAACTCTTACTAAATTAGGTCAAGTTCCTACATATGAAGAGGTTGCTAGAATATTACAGGTAGATATTGAGAGTAAGAGGAAAAGGGTTACACCAGAGAAAGTTCTGGAAGTAGTTTCCGCTGTCTTTGAGGTTCCTGTAAAGGTTATGAAAGGGAAAAGGAGAACAAGTGAGATAGCTTTAGCTAGACAGATTGCAATGCATTTGCTTCGTACTGAGTTAGAGATACCTCTTCAAAAGATAGCAGATGTGTTAAATAAAAAGGATCATACTACTGTACTTTACGCATGCGAAATAATTCCTGAAAAAATTAAGAAAGATTCTAGCTTAGCAGAGAAAATAGAGAAGTGTAGGGGAGAGCTTTTCTACTAGTGTGGATATCTTTGGGGAGAATTAATGAAAAAGTAGTTAATAACTTTTTAATTAATCCACACAAAAAAGGTTGATATATAAACACCGTCTTTTAGTAGCAACCTTTTACCCTGTAGGGTATTCTGACATCTATCCACAAAATTAGAGAACTTTTGCACAAAGAGGTAATTAATGAAAAGATTGAGTATTTTAAAGATATTTAATTAATTTTAACTAGAAAGATATTCACAACTTTTTAACACTCCAAATACTTAGAGAAGTGTACTCAAGCTATAGATATCTGAAAGATTTTTATACATATCCATACTCTCTACTACTATTACAACTATTTATATTAATTATTAAAACAGTAGAAAAGAAAATCAATTTTAAGTAGAATATATATATAACTGCCTAATACATAATATTATTTTTAAACAAAATGCAATTCTCATGTAACCAAGATACCTTGGCAAAGTATCTAAACATAATAAGTAGGGTAGTTAGTAGTAAACCTGGTTTACCTATTCTTAACAATGTCCAATTTGAAACTAGTAAGGGTAAATTAATAATGACTGCTACTGATTTAGAAATAGGAATTAATACTTGGATAGGGGCAGATGTTAAATCAGAGGGTAAAACTACTGTACCTGCAAAACAGTTAACTGAGTTTGTAACTTCTATACCTGCAGATACAGTGGATGCTACTTTAGAGAATCAAACTTTTAATATATCTACTACAAATAACTCTGCTAATTTTAATACTATCTCTGCAGAGGAGTTTCCATCAGTTGCATTAGTAACGGATACAAAACCTTTACTTAAAATTTCTAAAGATGATTTAGTTAAAGCTGTAAACAGAGTTGCTTTTGCATCAGCTACGGATGATATTAAGCCTGTATTAACAGGTGTATTAATTGAGATTAATGGTGAGAGTGTTTCTTTTGTAGGTACTGATGGATTAAGATTATCAAGGCAGATTGTTAAATTAGATTCTAGTGCTGAAAAAGATGCAAATATGTTAGTACCTGTAAAAGCATTACTAGAAATCTCTCATATCGTGAGTGAAATAGGGGAAGATGATGATATTGAGATCTATTTAATAGAGGATAGAAATCAAGTACTATTTAGATACAGTGATGTAGATTTAGTATCTAGGTTAATAGATGGTCAATTTCCTGAATATAGGCAGATTATTCCTACTGGGTACAAAACTATGTGTAAAATTTCTAAAACAGATTTTATCAATTCTCTTAAGGTAACCAACATTATTGCAAAGAGTGTATTAGGAAATAAATTAATACTAGACATAGATCCTAAGAGTAACAAAATTACTCTATCTGCTACCCAAACAGATTTAGGTAGTAACAAAAGCATATTTGAAGGAAATATAGATGGAGATATGCTTAAGATAGCCTTTAGTTCAAGATTACTCACAGACATTCTAAATCATATCGACTGCGAAGATATTACTTTTGAATGTTCAGAAACAGTAAAACCAGGAGTATTTAAGATTGTAGATGATCCTGATTTTGTTCATCTTGTAATGCCGATGATGCTTTAGATTCTTTAACTCTGTACCCTTGACCATGGACAGTCTCAATGACTCCCTTGTTGTTAAGTTTCTCTCTTATTCTTTTAATATGTACATCTATAGTATTTGAACCGGTATAGCTTCTATAGTCCCATACATGATCTAAAAGCTCACATCTACTTACTGTTCTATTCTTGTTTCTAACTAAATACTCAAGTAATTGATACTCTTTTCTTCTTAGATCAACATCACTATTTTTAACAGAGACTGTTTTATTTCCAGTATCAAGTAAAATATCTCCAAGATATACTTTATTATCAATATAGTTATTAGGTCTTCTAAGTAGAGATTGAATCCTAGCTATTAATTCTTGAACAGGGAAAGGGTAGGAGAGTACATCATCTCCACCATTG
>JAAZAL010000151.1 GCA_012514355.1 Candidatus Dojkabacteria bacterium | reverse complement strand
TAAATTAGAACTAGGGTTTAGGGTAAAAACTAATTAATAATATAATAATATAAATATCAAAAAACTTCAATTTATCATTTTTAAGAGTCTGTGTCAAATTTTTGTAGGTACTTTTTTCCACTGCCAAAATGTTTATGGTTTAAGGCAGAGCTACCTTACAGATTTGAAAAGACTATATTAGTTTTAATACACATCAAATACCCTTCTTTTATTTAATTTACAGTCATAAATACGAAATATGCTTTTTTAAATTTTTTCTATTTAATTACACAAGCTCTAATTGAGATAATTTTCTTAAAACACCTACCCAGGGTTTATCCTGATTCGGTCCATCCAAGGCCGGGATCTTAGCCTGGATTACCGGGGAAGAAGAAACTTCTTTGGTAAAAGAAGATGCTGATAAGGGTGGTTTAAGTGGTGTTATCTTGATAGGATGGTTCCTTTCTTTGCCCCACCAGGAATCCCACTTGCCATTTAGAATGGTTTCTTTTACCTTCAGTAAAGAGAATGCTCCTTTTTTGCTCCAGCTTCTGCCCTGCTTTTTAAAGCGGTTAGCAATGGCCAGTTTGACATTGGACTCAATCGCTCCTGTTTTGGCGATGTCCTTGTCCTTTAGAGTTGCCTGATTACTGATCCCCTGGCGGTTGTTCGCTATATAGGAGTAAAAGTCTGCCAAAAGCTTTTTCTGTTTTGGCTCAGAAGAGACTACCAAGAGATTGTCAATCCTGGCTAGGGCTTCATCAATCCGGTCGGATAAAAGTAAGCTTCTGATCAGCTTCTGCTGGGTCTTATTGCCCGGAAGAGCTTCCTTGAGGCGTTTGTTCAGGTGAAAACGGCAAAGTAGATAAGTGGCAGAAGGGAAGTAGTCACGGATTCCGGAGGTGATCCACTTGTCTCCGTCTGCCCCGAAGTACTGCTTTTTAGATTGGGAGATGTTTAGTTCTTCTTCTGCTCTTAGGCTAAAGTTATACATAAAATTCTTGCCGGTACCCAGGTAGAGGAACTTTTCTTTCAGTCTTTGGGAATTACCGCTGGAATAACGATTTTCCTTACCACAATAACCGATCCCGATTTTGACTTCCAGCTTTTTGTCTTTTTCCGGTTTCTGTAGTTTGAGATAGGTGGCATCAGCTTCGGTATAGACAACATCCGGTGCTTCTTTTGCGGAAATATCCAGATTCTCCAGCTGCTGTAGTCTCTTTTTTTCATGTTCGATGATCAGCCTAGCCTCAGATAGTACGTTTTTGCGTATAGACTCATGGCTGCGGGTATGACCCAGTAAAAGCTTGGTTTGGCCTACCACTTCCCGGTAGGAAGATAAGCTGGCAAGTAAACACTCGGTCATGGCACGGGAAAGGCTGATCCGCTGGTTTTTGATGGTAGAAAGAGCCTCATCCAACAGGTATTGGGCTTTACCGGTCTTCTCAAGGTAACGGGTGCGGGAAAAGGAGACATCACCAAAACGGGTTAAGAAGGTTTTGCTTCTTTTACCGGTATTTTTCAGTTTTCCACGTCTTCTGTTCTTGCGCAGGTAGTCATCAATATCAGAGAGCACTTTGGTAAAGACCATCTGGGCAATTTTTTGCATCATGTCAAAGATCAGGTTCTCCAGAGTGTCAAAGGTGAGATCCTTTATTGGAATTTCTACCTTGACCTGGGGAAAAGTTATGGTTATCATATCAATATCCATAGGTGTAGTCTTACCTCCTTTATTTAAAGGATACTTTGATGGGTATTTTTAGGTAAGTCTACACCTTTTTTATGTTAGTAAGCAAGTTTAAAGTATCTTTAAGTACCCCAGTAAATTTTACACTAACTTTATCAAAGTGTGATTAATTTGTGATAATGTCACCTTATTAATTATCTTGATAAAATGTCACTATGAATAAAGAGGTATATTATCCAATGTCTCAAAAACAACTTGGTAGGTATTTGACCATCTCTAAGCTGATAGAAAAGCAGCTGACAATAAAAC
>JAAZAL010000045.1 GCA_012514355.1 Candidatus Dojkabacteria bacterium | reverse complement strand
CTAAATTCTCCTTATCCAAATGTCTCTTAATTTTAACCTCATGAGTAGCATCTATCCAAACAGAGAAATCACATCTTAATTTTCTCATCTTACTTAAAGCTCCATATACTTTACTATCGATAACAACATTCCCCTTGTTTGCATACTGTTCTAACATCTCATCTATTTCATAGTCTAAGTGATTTCCTCCCTTAGATATATCTTGTAAAAATTCCTCAAAGTGTTCATAGTCACTCTCTTTTGCAGCCTCTCTAAATAGGTCTCCCGCATATATATGCTTTAATTTAAAATGATTGGCTAACATTTTAGAAACAGTTGTAATACCAGAACCTCCTGGACCACCAACCGCTATCACTATTTTTTTCTTTCTTTGAGTCATACCTAGATATATAGTATATTAATAGGAATATAATGTCGAGTAAACGAAAAATTAAAAGAAAAACTACACATACCACTCATTCCCCAGATAAAATGGTTTTAATTTTTTTGATTGCCATGGCAATCTTTGGCGCCATAATGATATATGACGCTAGTGTATATATGGCTAATGCAGAATTTAACGACCAATTTAAATTTCTAACTCAACAAATAATTTGGATATTTTTTGGAACGATATTAGGAAGTATTTTCTACTTTATTGATTACAGAAAGATTCTTAATTTGTCAACACTACTGCTTGGTGGAACGATTTTTCTTCTGGTATTGGTACTAGTTGCTGGAGTAGAAGTTAACGGCTCTAGAAGATGGTTTCAAATTGGATCTCTACCACAAATACAACCTGCAGAGTTTGCCAAACTCTTTATTGTAATGTATTTTTCTAGCTGGTTCTCTAAAAAGGAATACTCTTTTTCAATGTTAGAAGAATCTAAACAGGCCTTTCTTAAATCAATTGTTCCATTTCTAATTATATTGGGAACGGTTGCACTCTTAATTATCATTGAACCAGACTTAGGGACTGCAATGATAATATGTATTACAGCATTTCTAATGTTCTTTCTTTCTGGGAAAGATACTTTTCATAGAAAGGGAACTCTGGCAATTCTACCTTTGGCCTTTTTACTTGGAGCAGTAGCAATAATAATTGAACCGTATAGAATTGAAAGAATTAAAACATATTTTAATTTAATTCTTAATGGAGAGGTTGCAGACCCAAGGGGTACTGGGTATCAAATGCAACAGATTTTAATTGGTATCGGCAGTGGGGGGCTGTTTGGTAAAGGGTTTGGTCAATCAAGACAACGATTTGGGTATCTCGTTGAGAATACCGCTTTTACAGACTCAACCTTTGCTGTTCTTTTAGAGGAAATGGGGTTACTAGGAGGAGCAGCAATAATAATTGCTTGGATAATATTTCTCTGGAGAGGTTTTAAAATTGCATTAAGTGCTACAGATAAAGAAGGTCAATATCTTGCAACAGGTATTACAATATGGCTATCTTCTCAGGCATTCTTAAACATGGCAGCCAATGTAGGATTAGTACCACTAACTGGAATTCCTCTCCCATTCCTAACTTATGGAGGATCTAGTACAATAGTAACAATAATGGCTTTTGCATTACTTTTAAATGTAAGTAGATTTACAAAAGATGCTTAAAAATGAATTAAAAATATTAATAACTGGAGGAGGGAGTGGAGGACACTTCTCTGTTGCTAAAAGCCTTATTGATACCCTCATCTCTGATTACGACATTCCAATTGAAAATATTACATATGTAGGGGGAGATTTAGGTATGGAAGGAGAGAAAGCAGGAAACTCTTTAGAGCAAAAGCAGTTTAAAGATTCTAAATTTAAAACCTACTATATTAGAGCTGGGAAACTACAAAGAAAAATTTCAATTAAAACTCTCACTTTACTTTTAAGGTCTATACTTGGGTTTTTTGATGCCTTTTCCATTATT
>JAAZAL010000044.1 GCA_012514355.1 Candidatus Dojkabacteria bacterium | reverse complement strand
GAATTCCCAACAGTTAAAATTGTAAGAACAATTAGAAAGGGAGAATATAAAAAAGGTAGACTCTTTGGTCCATATCCTAGTGGTTATGCTATTAAGAGAGTATATACATATTTAAGAAAACTGTATCCATTTTGTACTTGTAAAAACAAAGATTGTAGATCATCACTTTATTTTCATATTGGACTATGTCCAGGGCCGTATGCCGGAGCAATCTCTAAGCAAGATTATAGGAGAAACATAAATAATATTATTAAATTTCTTCAAGGAAAACAGAGCAATCATATTAAAAGGTTAGAAAAAGAGATGAAAGAGTATTCAAAAAATCAAGATTACGAAAAGGCAAAACAGGTAAGAGATAGAATTAATGATTTGAAATATGTAGGCCAAGAAATTGATTTTACATATTATGATGATATCCAATCGTATGAGAGTAAAAGAGAAATTGTCCGTAGAGAAAGCTTTAAATATCTTTCTTTAGAACTAGGTATCCCAAATCTAAAAAGAATTGAGTGTTACGATATCTCTAATATCTCTGGTAAATTGGGATATGGTTCTATGGTTGTTGCTCAAAATGGTGTCATTGAAAGGTCTGAGTACAGGATATTTAGAATTAAGGAGGGTGATAAACCAAATGACTATAAAATGCTTAGAGAGGTATTGGAAAGAAGATTTAAGTATAAAGAGAATTTACCAGAGCTTGTATTAATAGATGGGGGGAAAGGACAGTTATCATCCGTTAGAGATCTCCTTCCAAAAGGTATTACATTAATGGGTATTTCTAAGGGTAGGTATTTAAAAAGGGCAGGCAGTATTCAATTAGATGAATTTTGGATATATAAATCAAACAATGTGTTAAGAATAGAGCTTGATACTCCACAAATTCTTATAGATTTAAGAAATGAGGCTCATAGGTTTGCAATTTCATATTATCGAAAAAGAAGTATTAAGGAGTCTAAAAGATCTGTGTTAGATAAAATCGAAGGTGTTGGACCAAAAAGAAGTAAAGAGTTAATTAAGAGCTTTGGAAGTATCCAAGGGATAAAGAAAGCCTCACTAGAAGAAGTTTTAAAGGTGGTTAAAAACAGAAAGGTAGCAAAACAAATAATAAAAGATATTTCTAATCTTTAGTATTAGAGGGTTTAATATTATCAATTATATATTCAAGCAATGGTGAGTTTGGATTCGAAGATAGTATTACATAAACCATTGAGTTATAGCTATTTGCTACAGTATAGGCAGTAGCGTTCTCACTCCCTATTTGTACTGTAGATTTAAGACCTAAGGTCTCCCTAAAAGATATTGGTACACTATTTAAAACTCCATATTTTAACTCCTCTGTAGTTTTTAATGTACAGTAATCAAAAAGATAAGCATCTAAATCTCTCTCTTTCCATCTACCCAATGGATAAATCTCTATACTTTCTTCGCTACCAATCTTTTGAAAAGTAACAGCCCTAAGTTCTTTTAATTGAGTAGGGGAGTATTTAATCAAATACTCCTTTGGGATATCTAAAACCCATGGGAAATCTGGAAGTAAACTCTGTTTATCGCTACTTGCCATCAACATCTCCCTTTCAATTTCTTCCTGAACCAATCTTGATAGAGCAGTTCTGGCATCATCTTCAGTGATTGTTTCGTACCATATATCATTAAATTTAGTATATATTCTT
>JAAZAL010000043.1 GCA_012514355.1 Candidatus Dojkabacteria bacterium | reverse complement strand
TTATTACAAAATATACACTCTCCTCCAACACCACATAAATCTTCCCAACACACACCACTATTACTAGCATAAAACTCTTCTAAATCAGTATTCCCACACCTAAAACAAGTATACTCCTTAGTAAAGGATACCCTACCCCTTTTAAAAGCTTTATCTCTAGAAATTAAAACATCCTCAAGTAAAATACCAAAATAATCAATATATGAATCATCCTCTTCTAACAGTTTAAGCATATCCTCTTTTAAAAACAGTTTAGCCTTAGCCCATATATCCTCATCTAAACCATAATAAGCTTCTGATATACTACCAGTAATAGCAGCTAATGTATCACTATCCCCATTTAAAGAAATACTATTTCTAATACTATCTTCAAAACTATTACTATCTAAAAAACAAATAATACTCTGGGGAACAGTATCTATACCCAACTCAGAGTATTTATAATCCCTTCTAACCTCTTCATATGTTTTACTTAAATCATATTTAAACCTATCTTCAATATACCCCCTTATCTCTTCCTTACTCTTTTTATTTCTACTTAAATATATACACATAGCTACTGCTTGAGCAGTCTCTATACCCTCTATATGGTTATGTGTAATCTCTGATACCCTCTGTGCTTGCCTCAGTACATCTTCTTCTGTATCATATAGCCATCCTACTGAGGATACCCTCATAGCAGATCCATTACCTTTACTACCATATGGTTTTTTCTTTTTACTTAGTATCCAATTAAAAAACATCTTTCCATATCCCCTATTAGGATATTTCTCTATCCATTTCATAAAAGATTTTTCTAAAGGAATATCATTTTTTAAACTATCATATACCGCTATTGTTAAAACAGAATCATCTGTAAATGTACTACCATATGGAAAAAGTTCAAACTCTTTACTACTAACCCTATTAGCAAACTCATGTGTACTACCTACTATATCTCCTATAATGGCTCCTCTCATATATTAGGTATTATACATAATTCCATATATAAACAAATAAAGTTTAAGGGGGGTCGAATTCGACCCCCCTTGCATAAATTTCGCTAATTCTAAACCCGTCGAATTCGACGGGTTCAAACATATTTAATATCTCCCTACTAAAATATATGTATGGAGAAAATAGTTGTAAAAGGTAAAGATATTGAAATACTCTCTAAAGAAAATACGCAGTATATATCACTAACTAGTATTGCTAAATACAAAAACAAGAGCTTCCCTGCGGATATTATAAAGAATTGGCTTAGAAGTAGAAGTACTATTGAATATTTAGGCCTTTGGGAGAGAGTTAATAACACTAAGTTTAAACTGGTCGAATTCGACCAGTTTAAATATAACTCAGGTAGTAACTCTTTTGTACTCTCCCCTAAAAAATGGATAACAACTGTTAATGCTATTGGATTAATATCAAAGTCTGGTAAATATGGAGGAACATACGCTCATAAAGACATTGCCTTTGAATTCGCATCTTGGATATCTCCTGAGTTTAAATTGTATTTAATAAAGGAGTTTGAGCGACTCAAGGAAGAAGAAAATATACGATTATCCCTCGATTGGAGCTTAACAAGAACACTCTCTAAAATTAATTACAGAATCCATACAGACTCTATTAAACAAAATCTCATACCTAAGTGTTTAACTAAAAAACAGATACTCTTTACATATGCATCCGAGGCAGATCTATTAAATATGGCACTATTTAATACAACCGCTAGTAGATGGAGAAATGAAAACAAGAATAGAAAAGGAAATATTAGAGATTATGCTGATATTAGACAATTAATCTGTTTATCTAATCTAGAAAGTATTAATGCTGAGTTAATTAGAGATGGTGTTGAACAAACAGACAGACTGAAAAAATTAAATAGGGTTGCAATTTATCAAATGACTTCACTCATAAAACAAGAGATAGCACTTATAAAATAGGAATATTTAATATATTTCTTCTTGACTCTAAATTACAAATATCCTAAAATACTCTTAATCACGATGAGAGGACTACCGAAGGTTATTGTACCGAGGGAATGCCTCTCCTTTTATTTCTTAACCTTATTTCTAATTAGTTCCATAGGAATAATATACTCTGAAAATTTTCTCAAAAGTGAAGAATACGACTTATTAGGAACAATTATCTTTAAGAAGTTTACCCTCTTTCTCAAGGTACTCTATTAAACAATGGAAGTCTCCGTCTCCAGAAACTATTATCGCTTTGTCATAATTCTGACTTTCTACTACTGCATGCAATATTAGTTCACCATCTACATTACCCTTAACAAATCTTCTACCCTTAGATTTAATATCTAATGTAGGTTTAAATATGAGGGTATACCCAAATAGTTGTAACTTAGAATATAATCTCTCATTACCAGCAATATATCCTAAAAATAAAAATGCTTTAGAGATATTAAACTGATCTTTTAAATATACTCTAAACTTTCTAAAATCTAGTATCCATCCTTGGCTTTTTACCCCCAAGTTAAGATTCTGGCTATCTATAAAAGCATAATTAATATTTTTGGAAGTGTTACTCATAGGTATATATTCTACCTATGAAATATTACAAAGTACTTAAATGGGTATTTAATATATATCTTCTTGATTCTATCTAGATAATCTTCTAAAATGTTCCTAATCACGATGGGAGGACTATAAAAAAGTTTTGTCTCGCGAAAATGCCTCCCCCTATTTTCTCAGTTTCTCTCTTAACAAATTTATGTCTGTAATATACAGGTTAAACTCTTTTAAAAGGGAAGAATATCTTCTATTAGGAGTTAGTATTCTTAATAGTTTGTTGCTCTCTTTTAAATGATTAATAAGAGATTGGATTATTAATCATAAAGAGATATTTTAACAGGGGAAAACGAACAAATACTTAACAAAGGAATTCTCCTCATAACCTACTTAATAGCGGTCTTTTTTAAACCATCCATTTCTAATCTATATACAACATCACAAACCTCTTTAAGATACTTCCTATCATGTGATATTCCAATTATACAACCCTCAAAATCTTTTAATACTTCTCGTATTACTGGATTGGATAATGCACTAAGATTTCTAGTAGGCTCATCTAAAAGCAATACGTTTTTTTTATCTAACATCATCTTAAGCAGTATTAATTTTGCTTTCTGTCCATAACTAAGTTCTCCTATAAAGCCATTCATCTCATCCCAATTAAGCTTAATTCTTCCAATAAATGCAGATATTCTATCAAAATCTATCTCTTCTAAATCGCTAACCAAATAATCCATAACTATATCTTTATCGTTTAAAACCTCTGAGTAGTTCTGAGGCATATACCCAACATTAATATCCTCTACATTGGATAACCTCTTGTGAATCTCCCTAAGTAAGGTTGTTTTGCCTACCCCATTGGTTCCAATAATCCCAACCTTAGTAGGACCATATACTCCTAACTCAATGTCTTTGGCTAAAACCCTGTCTCCTATACTTAACTCATTTAAATGTAATTCAATAATTCTCTTTCCATTTGGAAGAACAGAATCTTTATCGAAAGAGAAATATATTGGGTCCTCAATTTCTAATTTTTGTGTTTTTCTACTCCCCTCAATAACTTTTTCCCTTGCCTTAATAACATGCATCTCCTTGTTCAATCTTCTTCTCACAGAAGAATCCTTAATCCTCTCTTGTGCACTCCTTACAATACTCTTTCTATGGCCAAGTTTTTGTTTTGCTTCTTCGTACTCTCTTTTCTCTCTTCCATAATCTTGCTCTCTTTTAGAGATCTCTGTAGTTCTACTTTCAACATACGATTTGTAATCCCCTCGCTGAAGAGTATGTCTTGCCTTCTTTTGACTTTTTACATACTCCATATGAAGTATTAGATTAGCAGTTCCCTCAAGCAAAGTTTCATCATGGGAAACGAAGATAATGGGGATATTTGAATTAACAATAAAACCCTCCAACCATTCTAAAGTCTCAATATCCAAATCGTTTGTAGGCTCATCTAAAAGCAAGACATCTGGCAAATGCGTAAGTAATTTGGCAATTTGAATTTTAACTTTTTCTCCTCCGCTTAAAGTACCAATTAGTCGTTCACTTTCTAATATCTTGGGAGAAACTCCAATCTTAGATAACTCTTTTGCGACATCATTTAGATTCTCATATCTGTCTATATTCACCTCTTCCTCGGGGGAATCTTTAAGAAAATACTCATAAACCAAGTTACTATCCCAATTTGGATTTAAGGACTGTTCAAGATATCCAATAATCAAATTATTCTTTAATACCTCTCCCGATAGTTTGCAATATTTTTCAATCTCTTTGCTATTATTTATTGCTTTAAGCAAAGTACTTTTACCATTCCCTTCCTCACCAATAATGGCCATTTTATCCTCATTATTAAGGACAAAGTCAAGGTTTGAAACAAGGGGCTTTCCATTTGTTGTTTCTATTGTTAATTTTCTTACCTCCAACATAATACCTCTTTAAATTATTTCTTATTTAAATATAGGAACTTGAGTAACTCTTCGTTAACAGAATCTAAAACCTCTTTGTTGCAATCTATCTGTTTCATTTCTCCGTTTTTCAAATAAGATTCAAATCTACACCCTGTATGACATAGGGGAAGATAAGGGCACTCTTTTTCTAATCACTCT
>JAAZAL010000004.1 GCA_012514355.1 Candidatus Dojkabacteria bacterium | reverse complement strand
TAGACTTTTAAGCATTTCCCCTTTCTTAATAGATTAATTAGTTTAAGAGTATTAATCTTAAACATGGGGCAATTTATTGTTCAATTATATCAAATTTTCCTACAGATGTTGCAATTGCTGATATCCATACTCTTCCTCTGTTAAAAATCATCTCATTTCCGCTACTATCATAGTATGTGGTTCTATCTGTTCTAGCAGTTTTCTTCCATTTTCCTGTTGTAATTTTACCATCAAAAAGGTATGTAGCTTTCCCTTCATCAATTGTTGTTAATATTATTCTCCCCTTATCATCATATGCAGGTGTGTACTCTACCTCCTGCAAGATTAGGTTTTTTGCATATACCTGTGTATTACTTTCTTGATCAATATGAACTCTCCCTCCAGTCTCTTTCAGATATATATTTTTCTTACTGTCATATGTCCATACACTATCATATACCCCTCCGTTATTTATTCTTTCATGGAATGTAATTTTAACTTTACTCTTGCTACCTCTCTCTTCTACCTTCGCATCCTTTTTAAATTTCCAACCTTCAACATCTGGGAAGCTATCCCAATTCTTTTCTTCTGCATATTCCCAAGCAGAAAAAAGAGAAGAGTACTCATTGTGAGGTGCATATCTTACACCATCATTCCATCTCCAAGCTCCAATTGTAGCAATCTTTTTAATTTTGTATGCATATACATTTCCACAAGCATCTGTTTTAGGATTATCTGTATCTGCACAGCCATCATATATGTATAGCGGGTCATATGGGCTTAGCCATTCTAAATAGTACTGTCTAGCACTTCTAATGGGTCCTACCTTTTTAGGAGCCTCACTCCAAAAGATAGCGAGAAATCGTGTAATACCACTCTCTGCTAAAGCCTCAAATACAACATCTGCACTATTTAATCCTGATTGAGGTCTTGCCTCTACATGGTTATTTATCATTACAGCAACGGGTCTTCTTTGCTTAAGCTTGCTCATTTCACTTTTAGTAAAGAGAACACCATTTATGGGACTTACCTCAGTTCTAGGTTCTAATGGCTTTGGGGTTGGTATCTGTGGAAGTATTTGAGTTACTCTCTCAGATATTAAATACTCATTACTAAGATTAATAATTTCGGAAGGTTTAATATACGGTTTGTATTTGTAAATACCAAAGTAGTAGAAAAGGGAGATTCCAAGAATGATTAAACCTGCTAGCGCTATTAATATTATCGTTAATTTCTTCTTTTTAGCTTTCTCTTTTAAATCTTTGGAGGCAGCTGTAGGGGTTTCTCCCTCCTTCTCTGTGTTACTTTGGATTGGGATTTGTACTTTTTCAGTTAAGGAATCCTCCTTTTTCTTCTCAACAGGGATTTTTTGGCTATCTTTCATATTTATCTGCTTAGGCATAATATAATTTATCATTACTTAGAAGAAATGTTAATCCTTTATATGAGTTTTTTTATGTGATAGTATTTATTGTTATTAATTTATTACAATTAATATGAAAAAACATATATTAATATATCTTTCCCTTTTACTTTTTAGTTCATTCCTTTTAACGGGCTGTACTAAAAAAGATACTCCACAAGATCTTGAAACGAATGATTCTGAAGAAGCAGTTCAAGAACAAGAGGAGGAAGAGGTGAAAGAAGAGATAGAGGAATTTGAGTTAGAAGGATTTAACAAAGAGGCTTGGGTATTTGGTCAAGCAAGTGAATATGAGTATTCAGTTGAGGATATTCAGGCAGAGGAGGGGGTAGGATATCATCTGTTTAAATTTACTTTATCAAGTTCAGATCAAGAAGCTTCTACCCCACTTTTTAAAGTAACTCCAATGCTTAGTAGTGGTGTATTTAGAGTCGACTTAACTAATATATTTGATGATAATAGTACGGTAACACACAGTAAGGGTATTCAGGTAGATAAATTAGGTATTACGGGTCTAAAAAGGTTGGTTACTAATTCAGATACTACAAGGGCATATGATATAGGGGTGTTGGGTTTAAACAAATTAAAGGTTGAGGTAAATGAGGATGATTTAGGTACATGGGTATTTTCAGTTATGGTTTCATATGATAGTAAATATAGTGCACCTGAAATAGATTTTGGAAGTACAGATTTTAGCTCAGATGCTCAAGAGATAGAGGGGGGAACAATAAGTGAGGGAGCAAAGATTACTAATTACTCTTTCATATACTCTTCAGGAGTATTGAAATTTTCTTTAGCAGTTGCAAGTGGTGCTTCTAACCCAATTCCTTCAGTTTCTGCTTCTTACGATGATCAAGGGTTATTAATTCTTACATTCCCCTCTTTAGAACAAGACAAGGTGTCTGGGTGGAGTAAAACTGTGTCTCTTCCAGCTGGTGTTAGCATAGATATATCAAGGAGTGGAGATGAGTCAATATATGCTTTTAGTGGTATTAGTGAGAACAAACCCTTTAAGTTGAGTGCATCACAAAGTCCTAATTTAGTAATATTAGAAATAGATTTATAGTATGTTAAGTAGAGAAGAGTGTATTTCGCTTTTAAATAAGTATGTTCATACTCCTTGGTTAATGCTTCATATGAGGGAGAGTGAGGTAATTATGATTGCTCTAGCAAAGAAGTTTGGGGAAGAGCAATGGAAATGGGGTCTATCTGGTTTAATTCATGATTTAGATTTTGACTATGTAGATAAAGATCCCAGTAGGCATGTTATTGAGTTTGATAATATCCTTAAGATAGAGGGTATTGAGATTGGTAAAGATATTCCACAAGACGTTTACCATGCTATTAAATCTCACTATGAAGAGCATCCTCAAATTACTCAAAAGAGGGAATCAAAACTTGATTATGCACTGAGTGCAAGTGAGACTTTAAGTGGTTTTCTAGTTGCTTGTGCATTAGTACAACCAGATAAAAAGATTAGTAGTGTAGGGGTAGAGAGTGTAATGAAGAAATTTAAGAAGAAAGATTTTGCTAAGTCTATTAACAGAGAGTTAATCTATGATGTTGAGAAAGTAGGTATATCATTAGAAGAGTTTATAGAGATTTCTCTTAAAGCTTTATCTGATATTTCAGATGAGATAGGGTTGTAGTATAATTGCTTTTACGGGGTGTAGTTCAGATGGCTAGAACGCTTGCATGGGGTGCAAGAGGCCGCTCGTTCAAGTCGAGTCACCCCGATTTTCCCTAATTATTCTCTAGTTATAGGAAAATAACTCCATTTTATCTCAATTCACCTTATAGTCTTTCTCTCTATTTATCTTTTTCATCATATATTCACAATATAGTATGTATTACTAAGTTCATAAACTTTAGTTATAACTAATATTTTCTGTACATTTAACACACATATGTCTAACATATACATGCATACTTAAATTGTCATCCATATTTAATATGACAAACAAAAAGATGTTTGCTTTCGTAGTGATATTCGTTTCAGTATTAGGATTTGCATTTGTAGGGGCTCTTAAACCTGTAATTATTGACTATTCCATTAGACAGTATTCCTCTCAAACCATCTTTAATATCAAAGATGAGAAGATTCAGTTAAAGACTTTACATTACGATTCGCCTGATCAAACAAGTAAGATGGTAAATATGTTAAGTGAGGTATTGGAGATAGAGAAAGAAGACATATTAATGTCTTTAAGGGGAGGTAGTAAACCAAGTGAGATGTTACTTAGTAGTGGAATACTTCTTTCTGATTTATCAGATCAGTATTCATTTGATATAGTAGGTGATGGATTCGTTAGGTTTAGAGCCTAAAACTTGATATTTTGAGTAAAATATAGTATATTATAACTAGATACAACGCCTTGCGTTTTACAACGAATTATAACCGGCCATCAAGCCGGTTTTTTGTTCTTTAAAAATACTGCCCAACAACCTTAGTGCTAGTGGATCGCTAGTACTAAGTACTAAAGAAAAGACGTTTTCTTTAGTCAAAACTGTTGGACAGTGTAAGGTGACTTCACTGCATGGAGTTGTGTGTACACATAACTCCATACTCCAACAGTTGCATTAAGGATATATTTCTGAAACAATATGATGGAATTAAATTAATGTTTTAGATTAATGAAAGTATCAATAGATCAAACTAAATGTGTAGCTTGTGGTTCATGTGTAGCAATATGTCCAGAAGTCTTTGAAATGAAAGATGATGGGACAGTAGATGTTAAAGCAGAGTTAAAAGGAAAAGATATTCCTACAGAGTTAGAGAGTAAGGCAAGAGAAGCACATGACATGTGTCCTGCCACTGCAATTGTAATTGAGGAGTAAATATCATGGATGAAAAAATACTATGTATAAAGGGAGAGACCCTTTTTAAAGATGAAAAATGGAATGGATTAATGACCTCTGACAAAGAGAAGTATCTTTCTTTGCTAAGAGATGAAGGTGAATTTAGAGTAAGAAAGGATTTAGAATCAGACCCTGATTACAAGCAAGTTATCGCTCAGGTAATTCTTAGATACAAAGACAAATTTTTTTTACATAGACAGGTTAAAAAGAATGAAGATAGGTTAAACTCTCTTTGTCCTTTACCACTAGGAGGACACATTGAGGAGATTGATTTAGGAAAAGACAAAGATATTTTAGAAACAGCATTAGAAAGAGAGTTGCATGAAGAGGTAGTACTTGGGAGTAAAATACTTAAGAAAACATATCTAGGCTTAATATATATTGAAGATGAGAATCCTGTTAATTCTGTACAGGTTGGTTTTGTATATGTATTTGATTTAGATGGAGTGGATGTTCATGTTAATGAGGAGGGTTTAGAAGATATTGGGTTTGTAAGTTTAGATTACCTTAAAACAAATAGTGAGAAATTAACATATTGGAGTAGAATGATAATTTATCATTTATAAATATATGGATGATTGTATATTCTGTAAAATAGTGAAAGGTGATATCCTCTCATACAAAATATATGAGGATGATAAAGTAATTGCATTTTTAGATATTAATCCTTTAAGTAAGGGTCATACATTAGTACTTCCTAAACAGCACTATGTAAATATATTAGATTTACCAGAAGAGTTGTATTTACATATGTCAAAGATAGTTAAAAAGATTTCGCAGCATCTTAATGACAAGTATAAACCAGAGGGAATACTTATAAATCAAAATAATGGTAAAAGAGCTGGTCAAGAGATATTACATGCTCATATACATATAAAACCAATATATAGTGATACTCAGATTTTGAGTGAGATAGATTTAAGGAAATCTTTTAGTAAGGAAGAAATGGATAAATTTGTAAAAGAGTTATCACTTAGCTAGAGAAAAATTCTAAAATATCCTCCATATACTCAGTATCTATATCAAAGTGTCCTTTCCCTTCTAATGTAACAAAATCAATATATATCCCATACCCTTCTAATTTCTTTACAAAAGAAACTGAGTAAGAGTAAGGTACATTTACATCTTTGTTCCCATGCCATAGCTTAATAGTCATACTCTTTAATAGGTCAGCCCTACCTTGATTCCAAGCAGAAGATTTAGTAGTAGGGGCTAGTAGCGCTATCCTTTCCACAGTATCTGGATATGAACTAGCGAAATTCATAGTAGGTAAACCTCCCATACTAAATCCAATTAAGTATACTTTAGGTTGTATATTGT
>JAAZAL010000042.1 GCA_012514355.1 Candidatus Dojkabacteria bacterium | reverse complement strand
CTACTGTGATGAGTATCTATTTAAGATCTCCGATTCTAAGAGGGCTATAATTGATTTGGGTGTTTCTTCTGTAAGAAACTTTAATAATGTACTTACTCATTGTCACTCATCTACAGCAGTTGCAGTCATAAAAGAGCTTGCGCAAGAAAAGACATCATTTGAGGCGGTTTGTACTGAAACTAGACCAAGATTTCAAGGTAGAATTACTGCTAAAAACCTTTTAGATGCCGGTATTTCAACTACTTTAATTGCAGATAGTGCTGCTGAGTCTTTTGCAATAGGTAGGGGCTCTGTTCCTGTAGAAGTACTCTTTATTGGTTGTGATGAAATTACGCTAGATGGGTACTGTATTAACAAGATTGGAAGTTGGGGACTTGCAACCGCTATGAAGTTAGTAAATAAGCCTGTATATGTTGTTTCACCATTGTTAAAGGTGAATCCTTTAATTACCCACAAAGAGATATCTATAGAAATTCGTGAGTCAAGTGAATTGTGGAGTGAGGCACCTAAAGGGCTTAAGATGTTTAATCCTGCCTTTGAGATAGTTGATAAAGATCTTATTACTGGTTTTATGACCGAATTTGGTATTATTAAACCAGCTGAGATTAAAGATATTGTTAAGGTAAAATATCCTTGGCTATTTGAATAACATTATTTAAAGTAAAAATATGGCACTATATTTAAAGAGTAAAAAACTAGACCTAGGAGCGGGTAAAGATCTGTTTGTTTTAATGCATCAAAACGATGCTGATGACCTTGGAGTAAAGGAAGGAGCTATTATTTTACTAGGGTATAAGGATATAGAACTTTACGTAAAAGTTATAATTACCGAGTCTAAGGTAAATGAGGGAGAAGTAGGTCTGTATGAGGAATTAAACGAGGAATATCATATCCCGATTGGTAGAAAAGTGCTTTTAGATATCCCCTCTACTAGTAAGGCGTTGGATGGGATAAGAAAGAAACTATCAGGGCAGAGGCTTAATGAGGAGGAATTGGTCGCAATTATGGATGATATAGGCTCTAGAAGGCTTAAAGAGACGGAGGTAGCATTTTTTGTATCTACCTTCTTTAATCCTGGTTTTACCGAGGAGGAGATATATTGGATGACTAAGGGTATGGCCGAATCTGGAGATATTTTAGATTTCAAGTTTATAAAAAACAATAAAGATTTAGTTGTTGATAAGCATTCCATTGGTGGAACAGCTGGAAAAGGAATAACGCCAATACTTGTTCCAATATTGGCTGCTAGTGGGCTTGTAGTACCTAATACATCTACAAGAGCTATAACTTCTCCTGCAGGTACCACGGATATAATTGAGAGTGTTATGCCTGTTGCACTAAATAAGGAGGAGGTATACAAGGTTGTAGAGAAAACTGGAGCTTGTATGGTATGGGGGGGTTCTCTCTCTTTAGCACCTGCTGACGATGAAATCATCAATGTTGAAAGATCCCTTAGGATTCAAGAATTTCAGAAGGTGTTAGTTAGTATTGTTGCTAAAAAAATAGCTATGGGTTCATCTTTCGTATTAATAGATTTACCATACGGTAAGGGTACTAAAATAGAGAAACCTGATGACTTGGAATTTCTCAAAAGAGAGTTTGAGAAACTCTTCGACAGATTTAATATTAAGTGTGTAACACATAAAAGGGTAATAAAAGGGCCAGATGGTAGAGGGGTTGGTCCTCTGTTAGAAATGAAGGAGTGCTTAAGAGTACTTGAAAGAGATGAGAAACGTTCTGAGGACTTAGAGGACACAGTCATAGATATGGCAGCTAAGATATTTGAAGGTACTAAAAAGGCACAAAAGGGTATGGGTAAGAAATTTGCTCAAGAGCTGTTAGATTCTGGGAAAGCTTTAAAAAAGTTCTGGGATATTGGTAAAGCACAAGGTGCAAAAGAGATTGTTAAGTCTACTCAAATTAAGGTTGGAGAGATTAAGCATGTTGTTAAATCTACGAAAAGTGGAGTGGTAAAAAATATCTCTACTAGGGAGGTCGTAGAGATAGCAAGGTCCCTAGGAACACCAGGTATTAAAGAGGCAGGAATATATTTTGAGAAGATGCCTGGAGATAAAGTAGAGAAGGGAGATACCTTAATGACTCTTTATGCAACATCGCAAGATAGGATGGAGGAGGGTATTAAATCTATAGACCTTGAGAAACTTTACGAGATGTAATCCTTTTAATTAGTATCCTAGTTAAAGAGATTAAAGATATTAATAGTACAAGGAGGATAATTATTGGTAATACTATTATCATTGCTTTACCAATCATAGTTGTTTTCATTATTAAGTTTACAGTATCTTTAGAATCTTGGTTTGTACCACTATCAGTATCTATTTCGCTGTATGATAATAGTTTTTCAGGTATGGAATTTTCATCAACACTATAAATCTTAACTTTGTATCCAGTAGAATCAAAATCAAAATTATCAGCAGAATACGCCTTAATATCTACAGGAGTACCGTTATACAGTGTGTCCCAAAGGGCGTATTGAATATTTTGGCCAATTAACATATTGCCACTCTCATATGAAGGATCTACCGTAAGCCAACCGTAATCAGGGATCCATATCTGAACCCATTGATGGCTAATTTTTTCCTCAATCTCCAAGTTAATATTTGTATACCCAAATGCTGCTCTTGATGGAATACCTTGTGCTCTAAGTAGAGCAATCATAGAGTCTGAGTACTCCATACAAACAGAAGGTCCTCCTAAAAGTGCCGCTTTAGCACCGATTCTTAAACTATTTTGATCACTAGCTTTAGCTGTATCATACTCAAGAGTATCAATAATATATTGATAGTCATTTCTAATTACATCAAGGAGTGTATCTTGATCAGTAAGGAGTTTCTTTGCCTGTTCAACAATATATGAGTCATTAATCTCCCAATACTTAGTAGGGGTTAAATATTTAGATAGTGTAGAATCACTCTTAATTGTATTGATATACTCATCGTAATTGGGATTAGGAATCTCAAATTTAGTTTCCAAAGGTTTTTGCTCTACCGTTATATATCCAACAATAGATATCTCATCCTCTTTGTTAGCAGGGACCTCAAAAGTTCCAATAACATTACCTTCAGAATCTGTAAATAGTTTTGTTGGTTTAGGTTTTATACTCTCAATTTTAACCTTCTGATTATTTTCAGAAAACTCTCTTGGTAGTGCTAACTCATATATATTTGTTGAGAGTGCTGTAATAGTAGAGGAGTATTTCTCTGGAATTAAATTATCTGTTTTAGCAGTTTTAAGTGTCATCTCAAACTTAAAGAATTGTTTAGTACCAAATTCTAAATATACAGGTTCTCCTAATCTGTCCTTAGCGTCAAAGGAGTATATTACAAGGTTATCTTCCTCCTGTTTTTTATATTGTGTAGGGTATATTTTTGCTAAAGGAGCAATACTGTTATCTACTTGAATATGTAGGTTGTAATATATTAACGCAGATGTTTTAGTATCATCATGTATTTGCTCAAATTTTGTATCTTTATGCAGAGCGGGATATTCAATTCTACTCCAGTTATGGATATTTTTAATATAGTCGTGAGTAGAGAAATCTATATTTACAATATATTTCCTTGCATATGTAGTATCTCGGTAGTTAGGGACATCAATATACATACCCTCTCCATACTCTAATTCCCTTATAGAGAAAGGCACACTCTTTTGCGCATCACTAGTTACAGTAAGAGAACTTTTTTTAAACTCTCTTTCATTTTTAATATATTGCTCATCATCAGAAATTAAGTCTGGTAAATGAAAAGAGTGCTCCCCTTGTGTAGAGAAGTAGTACTGTTTATCCTTAACCTCTCTTGTAAGTTTAATTCCAACTTTTACAAAGTCACTACCTGTTGTGTAGTTTACAGTAGTATCATTGGTTAGTATAAAGTCGTATTCTACGGCAAATATATTACCTTTAGTTAGAGTAATAAAAAGTAGGGAAAAAAGTAGTATATATATTTTCTGGGACAGTTTCATATTTAGATATATTACTTTAGAATTAATATATTTGGAAGTGGTATAATCAAAATCTTAATATCTATTATTAATATATGGAAGGTGTAACAAGGTCTCATTCGCTCTCTTTGGGTATAGTGGGGTTACCTAATTCGGGTAAAAGTACTCTGTTTAATGCTTTAACTAAAAAATCAGTTCCTGCAGAGAACTATCCTTTCTGTACAATAGATAAAAATATTGGTGTAGTTCAAATACCAGATGAGAGGTTAGAGAAAATGTCAGAATTTTTTAAAGCAGAAAAGATTGTTCCTTCTGCTATGACCTTTGTTGATATTGCTGGACTAGTTAAGGGTGCTTCAAAAGGAGAGGGACTAGGTAATCAATTCCTTTCTCATATTAGAGAGGTTGATGTGATTATATATGTCCTTAGAGCTTTTGAAAGTGAATCTATTACTCATGTATACAACAGAGTTGATCCAGTTGATGATTTTGAGATTGTTCAAGCGGAGCTAATAATTAAGGATATTGAGGTTGTTGAGAAAAGGTTTGATACCGTAAAAAGAAATTCTAGGTCTGGTATTACAGAAAGTATAGGGTTGGAATTAAAAACTCTTGAGAGCGTATTAAAGGGATTAAATGAGGGTAGGCCAGTAATAGACATGAAATTTAATTGGGAAGAAAAAGAGATTATTAAAGATTTATGGCTACTGACAAATAAGCAAAGAGTTTTTATTCTTAACAGTAAAGAAGGTTTAGAGGAGAAAAGAATAGGGGAATGGAAAAATAGATTAGGTGAGATATCCGATGATATTAGCAATGAGTATGTACTTGAAGTTGATGTTAAACTTCTTTCTGATTTGGCTAATATGAAAGAGGATGAATTAAATGAATATATTGAACTACTTGGGAAAAAGCCAACTACAGTAGAGGATGTTATAAAAAAGGCTTTTCAGAGATTAAATCTAATTACTTTCTATACCGGTTCTCAAAAAGAGTGTAATGCATGGAGTATTGAAAAAGGGGCTGATGCTAAAAGTGCCGCTAGTGTAATTCATACAGATTTAGGTAAAAACTTTATCACTGCAGATGT
>JAAZAL010000041.1 GCA_012514355.1 Candidatus Dojkabacteria bacterium | reverse complement strand
TTTGTTTAATGCCTTTAGTTCCCCAGTTATATATATCGGGTTTTTTGTAGTAGGAATTCTTGTAGCAATGAACATACTAATAACTACCATTGTAAAATGGTATTACTCTGTAGTAGTAGTTACAGATAGAAGAGTCGTAGTAGTAAAATTAGAAAACGCTTTCTATCACTCATATTCAGAAGCACGATTGGAAAAGATAGAAGATGTAACACACAGCACTATTAATTTCTGGGGTAACCTCTTTGATGTTGGGAACTTAGATATAGATACTGCAGGCCATGAGATAGATTTTAGATTAAAAACACTTCCTCGACCAAGAGAGCTTCAAGATTTAATCAATGATTTAATTGATATGAAAAAGAAAGGTAAGATTTAAATGGGAGATCAAATGTTTGATAACATAGTAAATACAGATTTAAATTTCTCTCTTAACTTAGGAGGAATACTAAAACTTCCTCTAATATTGGTCCTTTTAGGATGTCTTCTCTATGCCTTTATGCTTTTTTTGAAACTTAGGATATTAAAAGACACAATTGATTTAGAGGGAAGTACTAAAATGAGAGTACTTGTATTTCTCAACTTACTAATTTCTTTGATAATTTGTCTTGTTGGGGTAATAATAATTGTATTAGGATAAAAGAATGCCAATTACTGCTTCAAAATATATAAACAATTCAAAATTAAGAACATCATATATATCACTTTTTAACTATAAAAGTGCTAAAAGAGGAAAGGGTGATTTTGAAGTAGATATGTATGGATTACTAAGTGTTTCCTCTTCTGTAGAAATATCAGGAGATAAAATAGTGAAATTCGCTTGGGATGGAATTATAGATGGTTTTGAATATTCTAAAACTGATTCAATTAACGAATCCCTTAAATTAGGACTAACAGAGGCTACTAGAAGAGTTAAACAGTTGATTGTAAATGATACAGAGATTGGTAAAAATGGTGTAGATATTAACTTTACAATATTTGTATCAAGCAATGGGGGTATGTACATAGGTGTTTTGGGAGAGAGTGATATATATGTTTACAAAGATTGTAGGTTGGTAGATATTTTTGAAATGTTAGAGAGTAAAAAAGCTAAAACAGCAGCAATTGCTCTTGAGAAAAATGACTTAGTATTCGCTTCAAGTAAGGGATATATTAAAGAAAATATGCCTAAGTTGATAGGAAAGAAAAATAGGGAGGAGATAATTAGTTCACTTGAGCAGTTGGGTAATGATGTTTTGGATGATATGGGTTTGGTAGTGTTTTCTAAAATTGAAGGGGAGGTCAGTAATGCTAATGTTGAATGCAAAGAGGTAGAGAAATTAGAAAAGGAGATATCAATTAAAAAGCTTATGCCGAAAGAACCAAAAGATACTGACTATGTTCCAGAAGTTAAAGTTAGCAAGAAGAATATATTTAAAGGAGTATCTTCTGAAAAGGATCTAAGAGAAGTTCTTACAAAAGTTACTTCTAAGACTGCTTTTGTTAAACCATTTTTAAAAAAGGTCTCATCATTTACTAAGGAGAAGTCAGTAAAAGCTTTTCAAAGAGTAAGCAATTTCTCTAAGGTGGGTAGAAATAGGTTACAGAGTTCAATTTCTTCTAAACTAGGTAAGAAGAGATGGTTTAGAGGAGTATCCGCAAAATTCTCTCAAATTAATGTTAAGAAAAAGAAAGAATTTAAAGAGTTTAAAATAGATGGATATAAACAGAAAAATCAGAGGGCCCATAGGTTTAAGATATTACTCTTTATTCTTTTAGGAATCTCCGTTTTAGTTGGAGGTGTTAAATTCACAATTGATCAGAAAGAAGCTAGAGAAAGGAGTAAAACTGCTAATACAATATTTACAGAAGTAGAAGATCTATTAAATACTGCAAACTCAAAACTCGGGACAGACAGGGAAACTGTGAGTATGTCAGTATTCCAAGCTTCAGATAAACTTAATGAGGTTCCTGAAGAATTGGGTAACAAGGATAAGGAAAAATATGATGAATTAAATAGACAGGTACTTGGTATCTCGGACTCCCTATACAACAGAAACAGGTTATCTTCAAAGGAGGGTTCAATTGAGAAATACTACGATTCTTTTACACAGAATCAAGATTCCTCTCCTAAAGATATTGCAATATTTAGGGATAGTAATGGAAGGGAGCTCCTTATCCTCACTGATATGGGAACCAAATCTGTTTTCACTATTTCTATATATGATAAGAAGGTAGAAAATATCTCTGATTCAAATAAGCTTTTACAGAAGCCCTCAAAGGTATATACAACAGAAACGGGAGTATTTGTTTTAGATATGGTTAATGGGATAGTAAAATCAAGCTACAAAGATGGAGTATTTCAACCATTTGTAAAATTAAGTGGGCTGAGTATTGAGAGTCTTAAATTAAATAGTATGGTTGAATTTGCGATGCTCACTATTAACGAGAATGCATATATTTTAGATACAGAAGAGAAAAGTTTACTTAAATCTGTAAACTATGATGGGGGATACTCTTTGATTTCTCCATACTTAAACAAGCAGGAATATGAGAATGCAAGAGAAGTATTTGCAGACGAATTAAGTGTATATATTACAGCCAAAGTTGAAAATGGTATCTTTAGATATGTAGCAGGAACAAACGGAATGGTTGAGTCTCCAATTTCTATCATAGGGTTAGATACTCCAATAATGGATCCTAAGGCCTCATATACAACGGGGGACTTGAATAGAAAGCTATACATCTTTGATGATAAAGAAAAGAGAGTATTACAATTTGAAAAACCTATTGAATCTCAAGAGAAAAGACATCCAAATGAATTACTCTTGTTAAATCAATATATCTATGAACAGGAGGGTGCTTGGGAGGATGTTAAAGGGATAGTTGTTAATCGTGACGAGAGTGCCGCATATATCCTTGATAGTACTACAATATGGAAAGTCAGATTGTAATGATATAATTGGGAATGGATATAATAAATAAAAAAGGACTCCATAACTACCAAATATTAGAGAGATTGGAAGCGGGAATACAGCTTACTGGTGCTGAGGTTAAATCCTTAAGGTCTGGTAGATGTAATTTAGGAGATTCATATGTAAAAATATTAAATGGAGAGTTGTGGTTAATAAATACAGATATTCCAAGGTATAAATATGATGGCTCTGAAAACTACGATTCTTCAAGGTCTCGAAAGTTATTGATTAAAGCGAAAGAATTGATATACTTACAGAGTAAAATGAAACAGGGGAATTTAACATTAATACCTGTTAAGATTTACTCTAAGGGTCCTCTTTTTAAAGTAGAGATAGCATTAGCAAGAGGGAAAAAGATACATGAGAAGAGAGATGAGGAGAGAAAGAAGGATTTAGATAGGGAATTACTTGTAGATAAAAGAAAATATATGATATAATATTATAGGTTATGATAGAGAAACAAATACCAGAATCACAATTAATTCCGTCAGCAGAGATAGTACCACAAATAGGTACTGTTGAAACTGAAGTAGGAGGTATTGCTGTTCAAGCAGATTTACCTATCACCTCTGAGCCTAAACAGGATTTTATTCCAACTTCAAATATACATATTTCTGAAGAGTTTCAAGCAACACAACCAATTGCTCCTGATACTACTCTTACAGATGGAGATATGTGGAAAGAGGTAATTTCCCAAAAAGAGCCCGGTATTCCTCCAAAAGTTTTATAATTCTCTCGCTTAGAAATCCCATATATGATATCCTTTTATGTATATACAGTTTAAACTGTCCATTCTTTTATGAAAGAGTATCTATTAACTCAAATAGGACCAATGCCAGATGAAGAGATCTTTGTAGGAGATCAGGTTGAGTATCCAAAAGATAGTTACGGAGAACAAACAAGTTCTGTAATTTCAAATATCCCTTGGCCTTCAGTTATCTCTGTAATAGTAGGGTTAATACTTCTTGTCTTAGCATTTTTAAGAGTAAAAGATCGATTAAAAAGAAAAGATAGGAATGAAAAAGCAAAGGATTGGGCTCTATTTGAAGTAAGAGTACCAAGAGGAAATGAAACAGAGATAGGTGTAGCAGAGAAGATGTTTTCTAATCTGACAGGAATAGGAGGCAAAGGTAAAGGTTTAGCAGAGAAGTTTACGGTTAGTAATAGTATTAGTTTTGAAATGGTAGGTACTCCAGGAGAGATTCGTTTCTATGTTTACTCTCCCAAGAAATTCGCAGAGCATGTTGAAAAACAAGTATTAGGTTCATATCAAGATGCAGAGGTTAGAAAGGTAGATGATTACAATATATTTACAGAAAACTCTGAAGTTGCTTTTACAAAGTTACAACTTAGTGAAGAAAGTTACTGTCCAATTAAGGTAATAGAGGATTTTACGGGAGATCCAATTGCCAATATTTTAAGTTCACTTAGTAAGATGTCTCATGGGGAGGGAGCAATGGTCCAGGTTGTAATCTCTCCAAGTGGAGGTGATTGGCAGAAGAATGGTTCTGCTTTTGTAAAAAAAGTCCAAAACAACAACTCAGACCCAGAGAAAAAGAAAATTAATGTAGATGAGGATAAGTTAGAGGCAATAGGGAAAAAGACTGCAAAGAACGGTTTTGTAACAGATATAAGAATTGTAACTGCTGCTCCGGATAAGGAGTTAGCTAAGATGCACTTAGATAATATTGTGGGTGCTTTTGACCAATATAGTAACCCAGGTATTAATAAATTTAAAAAGATAGATATAAAGGGAGCTAAAAAGGAAGAGGAGTTTATGTATGATGTTGTATATAGAAGACCATCTTTAGGTTCTGGTAGCATATTAAATGTTGAGGAGCTTGCTGCTATATACCACTTCCCAAATAAAGAGATTACGACTCCTAATATTAATTGGCTTTTAGCTAGAGAAATGCCTGCTAGTAATGATATTAGCTCAGATATTAAATCTAAGGATACTATTTGGATTGGTAATAATGTATTTAGGGAGAAGCTTAAGGCCATATGTTTTCAAAGAGATGATAGAAGGAGGCATTCATATATTTTAGGACAAACCGGTACTGGTAAATCATATTTAATGGTTAGAATGCTTATACAAGATATTTACAATGGTGATGGAGTTTGTTTTATTGATCCCCACGGTCAAACAGCTGAAATGATTTTAGAAAGAATACCCCCAGAAAGGGCAGATGATGTAATATATTTCGATGCTGGTGATTTTGAAAGACCTTTCGGTTTGAATATATTAGAATCTTACAGTGAACAGCATAAGCATCAGATAGTAAATAGTTTTATTGCCCTCCTTATACGTCTCTTTGACCCCCATAATCAAGGATATGTTGGTCCAATGATGCAACAAGCTGTTAGAAACTCAATGCTTACTGCAATGAGTGTAGAGGGCTCTACACTGATAGAGGTAGTAAGAATGTTACAAGATGAAAAATGGGTACAAGAGAAATGGTTACCATTGATAAAAGATGAATTAGTTAGAAGATACTGGGTAGATCAAGTTGCACATACCGACGCTAAGACTAAATCTGAGAGTTTAGGATATTTTGTTTCTAAGTTTGATAAGTTTACAACAAACTTGGCTATTAGAAATATTATTGGCCAATCTCAATCCTCTTTTGATTTTAGAGATGTTATGGATCAAGGGAAAATCCTTATCGTTAATCTCTCTAAGGGGGCAATAGGGGATGAGAATATGTCCTTTTTGGGTTTACTTCTAGTCCAGAAATTATTAGCTGCTGCTTTAAGTAGAGAGGATGTCCCAGAAGAGCAAAGAAGAGACTTCTTCTTTTATGCAGATGAATTCCAAAATTTTGCTACAGATGAATTTGCATCAATTCTTTCTGAAGCAAGAAAGTATAGATTAAATCTTACTCTTGCTCACCAATATCTTGGACAGTTGCCAGAAAATATTAAGAGTGCTGTATTTGGGAATGTAGGTTCTCTCTTTATCACAAGATGTAGTAATGAGGATGCTCAGTTTCTAGAGCCCCAATTTGAAACATATGTTAAGGCTACCGATATTATTAATCAGAGTATGGCTCATTACTATGTAAAAATGTTAAACAGTAATTCATATCCTTCTCCTTTCTCGCTAGATACTAGATATGGACCTAAATATGTTAATGAGACAGGTTTTGATATTAAGGTAAATACTCAAGTAATGGAAATAATTAAAAAGATGTCTAGATTAAAGTATGGTAGAGATATTAATATTGTTAATATGGACATTAATAGAAGGGCAGATTTAGATAAAAAGGAGGAAGTTAAGGTAGACAATCCTTCTGGGTTTCCTCCAATTGACTTTTAGTAGTGCATATTTCCATTGTTTTTGGTAAAATCATTTGTTTATGGGAGTATAGCTCAGTCGGTTAGAGCGCGGTTCTTATAAAGCCGTGGTCGATGGTTCGATTCCATCTACTCCCATTTCTTTGTAATATTGAAGTGTGATTATAAATCCTTCAGACTCTTTTCAGCCTCTGGTTTGTTGTTATCAATAAGACCTAAGTATTTCTCTGTAGTAGATAATCTTTTATGTCCTACTAACTTGGATACTGTAACTAGGCTTACACCGTTGGCTAGGTGATGAGCAATGAATGTATTTCTTAAATCATTAACCTTTGCATTTTTAATACCCGCTTTCTCAAATGCCTTATCAATTGTAGTCCTAATATTTCTAACGAGTAGGGGTCTACCATTTTTAGTAACATATAAAGTATCATCCTCTGTTTCAGGTCTAATATTTATATATTCATCTATAGCTTTTTTAGCTGATTTGTTTATTGGTACTTTTCTTGCGAAATGACTACCTAATGCTTTTATATACAGAAAATCGACACCCTCTTTTGACTTTCTGATATCATCTATAGAGAGAGCTGCTAACTCTCCAATTCTAATACCTGTTTGAAGTAGTAACTCAACAATAGAGTAAAGCCTAATATCAACTCTACTAACATCTCTAAGGGCCCTATACTCCATTTCAGAAAGGACTCTAGGAGGCTTAGTTTCAAATTTAGGATGAGCTAATTTCTCTGCTGGGTTGTCATTAATTAAAGAATTCTCTAATAGATATCTGTAAAAGGTCCTTGTGCTATTTATCTTTCTTGAGATACTCTTAGGCGTATAGTTATTATCCTGTAGGTGTTTCTTATATGCCTCTAGGTCTACTATGGATGTATCATTTATTTTAGTAACACCCTTTGATGAAAAGAAGTTAAGTAACTGCTCAATATCTTTGGCATAAGCAATAACAGTTGCCTCAGACCTGCCTTTACTTCGCAACTCTTCGGCAAAACTCTCTTGATATTTAGCAAATTGAGGATTTAGTATTCTTTCCAATTTTGTATATATACCTAATTTAAAATAACCTAGTATGTAAACTATGAGATTATAGCACTACTCAAATAGGAATATCAATAATAAAAATTATAGTGTCATTTTGAACTCTTTTCGTTAATCTGATAATATTTTTTTATGAATAAAACCTTCAATATTAAAACTAGAGATAGAAGTATATCTAAGAAGAAGGGTGTAGAGTTTTCTCAAATTACTAATCATTGGCTATTTAAACTTTCAGCTATTGGTGTTTCGTTTGTTTTTCTTTACTCTGTTTTTAATTCAGTAGTAATCACTATTA
>JAAZAL010000150.1 GCA_012514355.1 Candidatus Dojkabacteria bacterium | reverse complement strand
TTTTCATAGGCTTCAACATATTGTGGTCCATAGGTAATTTTGTCATTATCACTGGCGACGCTTAGGTTGCGGAAATAAAGATAGATGACAACCAGGATTAACATGATGGTCATGATGCCAAAGAGCAGGGAGGTGACAGAATTATCACCCATCTGAGCCGCGACATATAAACCGGTATCGGGATCGATATAGGCTTCCGTAAACGGAATATAGCCGGGGCCGCCGAGTTTGTAGAGGTTGTTACCGCCCCAGAAAACCATGAAGATGATGAGTCCGATCTGAGCGAGCATATAAAAGATGCCATTGACAATCTGGCCGTGTTTGATACTGGAAAAACCCATTATGAAATAAGAGGCTTTGCCAGTGCCGTCGACTTCTTTGAAGTGACGCGCATGCTTTTGAAAAAGCTGGCCAGTTTTTTTGACGAGACCAACAATTCCGCGATAGGCAAAAATAAAGATATTGGCGATGGCGCGAACAATATCAAACAGGAAATTAAGGAGACCTTTACCGGCTTTGCAAAGCCCGTTTCCTACCTCGCGGAAGAAATAGGAACTTTTGCTAATCGGATGAATGTCAACATTAGCTAATGCCGAGACCGCTTCAAAGTCGATTTTCGAATTCTCATCGTTTTCGCTTATTTGTTCGCCAATATTGTTTTTTTGTTCATTATCCATTGTTGTTCCTCGCAATTATTATGAAAAGGCAGGGCAATAAGCCCTTGCCTTAAAACTGTGATGAGATTAGGCGCTTGCGGAGTTCATCTGAGCGACAGCAGCGGTTAAAGCAGCCTGCGCGGTGATGTATTCGCCCCAGTCCTGATCCATGATCATCGTGCCAACAGTAGCGACTGGAGCCCAGTAACCACCGGTGACGGCGGTCGCCTGGTTGACACCGTAATTGAGCTGATCAGAAATAGCTGCGAGCATGATGCTGTCATCGATTGCGTCAAGGGCATTGGCTTCTTCGTTGGAAGGTCCGACGCCTCTTTGCTCGAAGCGGTATTTTTGCGATTCAAAGTTGGTTGAGAACTGAGCAAAAGCAAGGGCTTCGTTCGGATGAGCAGTGTTCGATTTAATCGAGACGAGCTTGGCGGAACGGAAGGAACCAAGCTGTTCATCGGTGCCACCGACATTGATAGTCGGAAGTTTCATCGCGCCAAGGTTATCACCAAGGGCGGTTTGAAGTTCTTCAAATTGCCATGAACCACCGACACCGGCGGCAGTTAAAGGAGTAGCGGCAATCATGTCGGCCACGAGTGAATCATTGCCGACCCATTCGGTATTGTACTGACCTTTGAGGGCAAAAGCGGCTTCGACGATTTCGACGACATCAGGATCGGCAAAATTGCAATTTTGAACATCAGCCGCACCGCCAACGCCTGGGGTGACGCTTAGTTCACCGACACCACCAGAAACGAACACGCTCGTTCCATACCACGAGTCGCCGATGTTATAGTTAACATTAAGATTGGCGGTTCTCGCGGCGGCAAGAAGTGTTTCTAATTTGCCAGCTTGTGCTTCGCTTACATATTGTTTGTTGTACCAAAGGAAGTAGGTGTTATCGGCCGTCTGCGGGAAACCATATAGTTTTCCATTGCGCGTGGCAGCGTCAACTGTCCAAGCAGCATTGTCAGCTGTTGCGGCCGTTTTAAAGGCGCCTTGGATTTCGAGAATGTTGTTGGTTTTAACCAACTCGGTGAGGTTGTCATCAACGATTGCAAAGACGTCAGCGGCGGCTTCAGCATCCTTGATGAGCTCGGTTTTGACATCGCCTTCTTTAACATGCTTTAAATCAAAAGCGATGTTCTTTCCGGCATCCGTCTTCTGGAATTCGGCGATGATGTGCTCCATGACCGCCTTGTCTTCCGTCGGGGCCCAAACTTTCAGCGTGATTTCGGCTTCACCGCCACCGCATGACGCGAGTGGAGCGACGAGCAGAGCCAGTCCAGCTAGTAAGAGGCCGTTTCTTTTTTTAAACATCAATTACTCTCCTTTCTTTTCGTGACAAAAGCACAGGTGCTTAATCTGCCACGATTTAGTAATTAGTGTTCGGCATACCATGATTATAATTCTGAGACGGCTTTTACGCAATATCTTTTACAGGTGCAAGAATGTATGTTACATAAGTAAACGATGACAGTGGGCTCACAATTTTAAGGAGCAATTAAAAAGAAAAGAGCCTTTATCTGGCTCTTAACTAGTTAAGTAAAATATTAATTTTTACAAGATTAATAAATGCGCTTGGTTGTCTTGATGTCGAAGAGGTGAGCCTTCTTGATATCAAAGACGAAGTCTAGCTCATCATGAATGCTGATTGGTCGAACCGAGGGAATCTTGGCGACTAGGTCGCAGCCGGCAAAATCGGTGTGAACATAGTATTCGTGTCCGAGCAGTTCGGCGACTTCGACTTTAATCTTATAGACATCGCCAGGATGCTTTTCGCGGTTTTCGGCAGTCGCTTCAAAGACGTCTTCGGGACGGATTCCGAAAACGAGTTTATGAGGTTCTTTAAATGATGCGGCGGTTTCTTTAAGGGCTGTGAGTTTTGCGCCGCGTTCCTTAATTTCTTGCTCGGTGACAGCTTCGCGCTGCTCAAACTTTTCCAGTTCAAGATTTACTTCCGCTAAAGCTTTCTGATAAAAATCGTCATGAGCCTTCACGACTTCGGAATCGAGTTTGATCTTCTTGCCGTCAAAAAAGGTGATCACGCCTTTTTCATAGGTAGCCTCGATAAAGTTCATAGCTGGAGAACCAATGAATCCGGCCACGAAAAGATTCGACGGATTATTATAGATTTCGAAGGGTGAGCCAATCTGCTGAATGTAACCGGCTTTCATGACGACGATTCTCGTCGCCATCGTCATCGCTTCAGTCTGGTCGTGAGTGACATAAATCGTCGTCGCTCCCAGTTCCTCATGTAGCTTGATAATTTCGCTTCTCATTTGCACGCGCAATTTAGCGTCGAGATTTGAGAGAGGTTCATCCATTAGGAAGACCTTCGCGTTTCTGACAATCGCTCTTCCGAGGGCGACGCGTTGGCGCTGGCCGCCAGAGAGGGCTTTCGGCTTTCTTTCAAGATATTCCTCAATTTCAAGAATGCGGGCGGCCTCGCGGACGCGACGATCAATCTCGGCATGAGGGTAACGGCGAATCTTTAAGCCAAAGGCCATGTTGTCATAAACCGACATGTGCGGATAAAGGGCATAGCTTTGAAAGACCATGGCGATATCGCGATCTTTGGGGGCGCGGTCATTGGAATACTGACCATCAATCCACAGCTCACCGGCGGTAATATCTTCAAGGCCGGCAATCATTCTGAGCGTCGTCGATTTGCCGCAGCCGGAAGGGCCGACAAAGACGATGAACTCTTTCTTATGAATCTCTAAGTTAAAATCGAAAACAGCTTGAACTTTGTTGTCGTATACTTTATCGATGTGCCTGAGAGATACATAACTTAAATCACTCGGGGCTTCGACAACCATCTTTTCAACTTCTTTCACAAATTAATCCTCCGTTATTAAAATACTAACATGGGATTTTTTAATTGAATAGTGCACAGTGCACAAATTTACTTTGGCTGGCTTTTAGCAATCAACTTCAAACAAGTAGCATTCAAAAGGGCGAAGCGCTACAACACCTTTTTCAAACAATTCTTCGCCATAATTGTGCAAAAGCGTCCTTTTTATCTTGAATTTGATGGGAAATCTTGTTTCATGATCGCGGAAGTTGGCGATAAGCAGAAGTGGCCGACTGCCTTCATGGACATAACATATGACATCATTATTAGCTATGTCGACAAAGGAAAACTTGCCAAAGATGACGGATTTGGCGATGTCTTCCTGCTTGCGAAGGGCGATGGCTTTTTTATAGTAATTAAGAATTGAGTCCTCATCTTTTTGCTGGTCTTCAACATTCACTTCGAGGTAGTTACCATTAACTTTTTGACTGGGCGTGACTGTAGAGAAACCGGCATATTTTTCATTGCTCCACTGCATCGGAGTGCGGGCGTTGAGCCGCGAGGTTCTTCTTAAAAAGCGAAGCAGCGTAGCAAGATCGTATTTATCTTTATTTTCAGCGAGGTAATTGCGGGCGCTGACATCGTTAAAATCATCGATATCGGTGTAGTCGACATTACTCATGCCAATTTCGTCGCCATAATATATAAAAGGCGTGCCATACATAAATAGCAGAGTCGTAATCAGCATTTTTGCGGATTCTTTGCGGTACTTCACGCTTCCGTACTGCGACAGGACACGAGGGTGGTCGTGGTTATCCCAGTAAAGGGGCATCCAGGCCTTGCCGTCGCAAGCCTGATACCAGCGGTCGAAGTTTGTTTTTAACTTCACGACATTTGTCACCAGCTCCTCATCTTTTTTGGTGACGCTATCATAGGCGCCGTTTTCCCAGGCGGTATCAAAGTTAAAAACCATGCTGATCGAACCATTTTCATAACCTGACAGCTTCAGCGATTGCTCCGGGGAAATACCACCGCCGACTTCGCCGATCGTCACGCAGTCGTAATGGGCAAAAACTCTGTCTTTAAATTCGCGCATGTAGTCAAAGAGCTCGGGTCGGTTCGAGTAGCGGTTCATGTCAAAAGCCAAACCATTTTCGTCGAGGGCGACACGGGAATCGCTAAATGATAAATCGCGGGCGAGATGAGCGAGGGCATCGAGGCGAAAACCATCGACGCCTTTATCAAGGTAGTAGCGGGCGAGGGCATAATATTCGTTTCTAAGATCGGGATTGCTCCAGTTGACATCCGGCATCTTTTTAGAAAAGATGTGCATGTAATAAAGGTTTGACTGTTCATCATAAGACCACGTCGAAGTCGAAAAGAAACCTTTCCAGTTGTTGGGGGGCATCATGTTACCATCGACATATTTAGGCGGGAGCATCAAATAGTACTCGCGTTTGGGTGAGTTTGGGTTATTCTTGGCTTCGATAAACCAGGGGTGTTCATCGCTCGTGTGGTTTAAGACGAAATCGATGATGATGCGAATGCCACGAACATGCGCTTCTTTGATTAATAAATCAAAATCATCGTTGTCGCCAAAGCGCGGATCGACTTTTTGATAATCGCTGACATCGTAGCCGTTATCATCCATCGGCGACTTAAAAAAGGGGCAGATCCAGAGGAGATCAACGCCTAAATCTTTGAGGTAGTCAAGTTTTGAAATGATGCCCTGAAGATCGCCGATTCCATCGCCGTTGGAGTCTTTAAAAGCGCTCGGATAGATGATGTAACCAATCGCTTTCTTCCACCAAGTCATCACGGTGTGTTGTTTATCCATATTGTTTATTGTGCTTGATTATTTAGGGAAAGACAATTGTTCCAAGCCCTATACATAAGTTAAAAGATAGCCAAACATCCCGCCCAAGGAATTGCCGGCGATGATGATGACGACATTGAGTAACAGGGCGCCGTTCCAGGCATTGCCGAGGGAAAAGAAAAACATATTCGCAAGGCAGTGTTCCATGCCCAGGATGACAAAGGCCGAGATGAAGAAGATGAGGCCGATGTACTTGACCCAGGTACTCTTCGCTTTTTTATGTGTGTGAATTGCCAGAAAGACGAGTACTCCGCAGAAAAATCCATAGATCAAAGCCATATACCATGTTTCGCCGCTTCCAATCATCCGGCTTACGGCGATGCCGTCGACGATATCAAAGAGGGCATTCCAACCCGTAAAGCGCAATAAGGAAAGGATAAATCCGCCTATAACCACCGCCGTCGCATTGCCAAGAAAGGCCATCAGCAAAGTGAGCCCGCTGGGGCGATCCCGAAGGGCAAAAGCATGGCCGATTTTGCCGGTGTAAAGGGCGAACCCATAATAGACGATGATGATGAGGCCGACCGAAAAGAGAACGGATCCGACAGGGCGAAGATTAATAGAATAGAAGACTAAATAGATGGAGGCCGCTAAGACCACGCAAAGACCGGCATAAATACCGGATAAATATACTTTCAAACCATTCTTAAATGTTTGCACGGAAATTATTATAGCGGTAATTTTTAAAAGCGGGGAGCAAAACGAAAAAGACCCTTACGGGCCTTAACTTTCGCAAAGTTTTAAAGGGCGGTTCAATCTTTGTCTTCGTCTTCGCTATCGATGATGTCGACTTCGATGCCTTTTTCAATGCGGCGATGGCGAAGGAGCTTATCGACCGGACTGAAGATTGAATAAAAGATTGGAATAGCTAAAAAGACGATCCAGTAAGGATGCCACAAACCAAAACCCATCCCCAAGAACATATAGACGGCCGTGACCATAACCGGCAAGGCAAAAGCGGTTATCCGACG
>JAAZAL010000040.1 GCA_012514355.1 Candidatus Dojkabacteria bacterium | reverse complement strand
CATTGACCCTATTACCCAAGATTTAGGGAAATTAAGTATAGAGGCAGTATTTGGATTAGGAGACACTATCTCTTTAGGTGAGTTAACTCCTGATTCATATTTACTAAACAAGAAAGATTTAACTATCTTAGAAAAAAGAATTTCTCCTCAAGAGTGGATGAAGATTAGGGTTATAAATAAAGGGAGCGTAAGTAAAGATGGTACCCAAAAAGTTACAATATCAAATGCATGGAGTCATCGTCCGAAATTAGAAGAGGAATATATTAAAGAGGTAGCTAAAATATCTTTAATAGTTGAAAACAAATTAAGAAGAGCTCAAAATATTGAATGGGTAATGTCTGGTGGAAAGGTTTGGGTTTTACAGAGTAAAGACCTCTATGAGAAATTCTATCCTGATCAAGTTAAATTAGATAGTGCTAAAAACTTTGATACCTTAGGTGAGGTATTAAAATGGACATTAGAGAGATATCAGGGTATTGGGATATTAGAGAACAAAGCTTTAAATAATGCTCAAAAGATTGTACAAGGAAACAAGCACGAATACAGTTCTCTTACTGAGAAATTAGTATCTGCTGCTAAAGGGAAGGTTAGAAAAGAAGAGGAATCTGAGGGTAAACAGGTAAGTGATATTAATGATTTTGTTCTTAAGGGTTTAGGTGCTAGTTTTGGGGTTGTTGTTGGAAATATTAAATTGGTAGAAAAGGGACAGAGTCCTCAGATAAACAAAAAGGATATTCTTGTAATAAAAGAGTACTCCTCTGAAATGGAATCCCTAATTATTAACTCTGGGGGAATAATTCTTGAGACAGGTGGTATTACAAGTGATACAGCTATACTTTGTAGAGAGTTTGATATCCCTGCAATAGTGGGAGCAGCTGGAGCGTTTACCATCTTTAAAGAGGGTCAAACAGTTAGATTAGATGGTAATACAGGGAGTATATATATAGAAAAGGATCAACAATCCCCTAC
Source organism: Candidatus Dojkabacteria bacterium (assembly GCA_012514355.1). GTDB lineage: Bacteria > Patescibacteriota > Dojkabacteria > SC72 > SC72 > UBA2259. The sequence goes on along the minus strand of JAAZAL010000040.1, from coordinate 715 downwards.
TCCTCATCCAGTTGTTCAAGCATACAAAGAAGAATCTCTTTCTGGTGTTGATTTACTTAAACCTGAGGTTGTTTCAGAAGAGGTTGTACCTATGAAAGCGGTTGATGATGAAGTGAGAATTCCCCATGATATGAATCTAGCTCCTTCAGCTACAAAGGTTTTCCTAAATCCAACTGGAGAGGTGTCTAAACTCATTGATTCTGTCGGTAATTCACATGGTATTGTTCATGTAGATTTAGATAAGATGATGGTTGAAGATGGTAGACATCTATTAGCGTATGTTGAAGATAAGAAGTTTGTAGAGTATTCAAAGATTCTTGCTGATAAGATTTGTAAATATTCTGATTTAGCAGAGGGTAATCAAGTAATACTTTCTTTGGGTTCTTTGAGAGTATCAGATTTCAGATCTTTAACTAAAGGAAAACAGCTTGAAAATGGAGATTTAAGTGATTCAGTACACGGTCTTTCCCACTATCTTTCTAATAAGGAACTACTTAACAGAGTAATTAAGATTGTTCGAAGGGTAAGAAATATTAATAAGAGAAGAAACATAGATATTGCAATCTACTCTCCAGGTAATCCTAAAGCTATGACCGAATTTAAAAAAGCACTTCTTGCTGGGGGTTTAAGAAGAGGTACTTCCTTTAGTGTATACGCAATACTTGATAATCCTACAGACATAATACTTGCTGATGATATATTGGGTGTAAATATT
>JAAZAL010000039.1 GCA_012514355.1 Candidatus Dojkabacteria bacterium | reverse complement strand
TACGGTCTTTTAACATACATATATATTGAAAGAACAAGACCAACAATAAACAAAAGAGTATGTAATATACTAAAAAGAACTTTGAATCTACCCCACACTATCTCTCTTAATACTCTGAAAGTAGAAACTTCTTTAGGACCAAGAGGAATAGAGAAGTTAGGAATACTTTCCTGATTAATCTCAAAAAATTCCCCATGATATACATTCGATAAAGGATAGTCATCTTTACCGTAGATAATAGTAGAAGGATATGTATAGTCAGAAGCACGAACCTCTATCCTATACTTCCCTTCCTTAAGTTTCGCAGAAAAGTATCCCCTACCATCTGTTACATCAGACCAAACCATCTTACCATTCTCATCATATATTCTAACTATTGCTTGAGGTACTGGATCTTTTGTTAAAGCATCATATACATATCCCAAAGGCTTAGCACCAGTCCTAAAACCTAACCATCTAAGTAAGTTAAGGAATAGTTGGAACAGTACCAAAGGAAGATTAATCAAACTACCAAAAGTAAGAATAAATGCAGTAGCAACAGTAATAATACTTGTAGAAGTAGTAAGTGCCTCTAAGTTATTAGGGTCATAGTTGCCTACTAATTTATCAATATTTGCTCCAATATCTATTACTCCCTGTTGAATAATTTCAACAATAGTTGGCTCCTTTTCTTCCTCCTCTGGGGGTAATCCAGAAGGAATAGTTAAAACAATATTGCAGACCCTTTTAATATTTCCTGCACTATCAGTAGCTTCTACACAGAATTCATAACTACCTCTAAGATATGCACCAGAGATTCTTTCTAACTGGTTTAAAGGTATTGATACAATTAAATTATCCCCCTCCATTCTATAGTCAGTAGTACACTGATATGTTTCATCTTTTGAATTAACACAAAGAAACACAGCACTCTCTAATTGGAGGTTATCTGTAACAGTAAATATCATCTCTACACTATCTTTGGAATCCCATACAACCGTATTGTTATCTCCAACATCACCAATAGTAATGACCTTAATCTCAGGAGGCTCACTATCTTGGACAGAAAATACAGATGGAGACCAACCACTCTCTCCTCCATATGGATTTCTGGTTTTAACTCTATAAAAATACATCTTTCCATTCTCAAGATTTTCTGCTTCGTATGAGTTACTATCTATCCAACCAGAGTTATCCATTACTGTATTAAAATTAGGATCCTCACTTACTTCAACATAATAGTCATACCCATTACCAAAAGAACTCCAAATTACAGTATTTGTTGTACCCTTAGTATAGTAAGGCTCTGGAGAAAAAGTAGGCGCATTAACAGGAACAACATACAATGTTTTACTGTTTTGAATAACAATATCATACCCATATGTAATATCCTTGGCGGAAACTGTATATGTACCTGCAGAGGTAGAATATACCGTAGCAGTCACTCTACCCTGAGAATCTGTAACCCCTGTTGGCTGAGTAATTATTAATCCAGGAGCAACTATTACTACACTTCTTCCTGCAATACCTATACCCGTAGGAGTTAAAATCCTTACAGTTACAGTACTAGGTTGTCTAATCTCCACGGTAACTGGAGAAAGCTCTACAGTAGAATATATATCAACTTTAACTTGGCCAGTTACTATTACAGAATCACTCCACTGTTGAGAGTAAGCAGTATTTAAAGGGAAAAAAAATATAGTTCCAAGGAAAAGAATATACAAAATTGTAATAAAGGCAGTTTTTAATCTCATTTTTATATCTCCTCAATTATCCTTTTAATATATACATCCAAGGCCTGCGTAAACTTTTTTTCTATATATATATTATCACCTAATCTATAACCATTTCCTGTTTTACTGTAGCAGTTTTTACACAGAAGAGCAAAAGATATTAGGTCAATATATTCTAGGTCACTCTTACTCTCACATACACTACACAGTGAGAAATCTCCTAAATATCCCATCTCTTTTAAAAAGATTAATCTAAACCTATTAACACTCTCAATGTCAAAGTTCTTCTTACATAAACTCTCAAGCATATTAAAAACTTTTTGGTTAGGATCGTTCTCTTGTAAAATCTTTCCTAAGATATCTAAAACCCTTTTAATATCCTCTATCCTGTTTTTGAGTATGTCTGTATCTGGAGAGTATATTAATTGAGATTCTGTGAGCAAGGGTAAACCCTTACCTTCATAGAAGGATATATCACACACATTTAAAGTCTGAATATTACCCCTGTTTTTGCTATTAATTTTTCTAATACCTTTAGCAAAAAGAGTAAATTTACCTGTATATTTACCAAATACAGTAAGTACCCTATCCGCTTCGGAGTAATTAATAGATTTTAGAACAATAACAGTGTCTCTAGCCATTACTTACTTCCTGCCAATATATCTTGCACATATGTTTTTAGCTTGTATTGGAATATCTCTGAAGCAAATTCAGCTGCCTGCTTTCTACAGTTATCTGCTTTATACTCCTTCTCATCAAACTTTTTAAGTATTTTAGAAAGAGATTTAAAGTCATATTCATCAAAGAATTTCCCTGTTTTAGGATTAACATCAGATACTGTTTCAACTACACCTCCATCTCTATATGCAATAACTGCAGTTCCTGCAGCATTGGCTTCAACTGGAACTATACCAAAATCCTCACCCTTAACAGGAAAAAGTAAAGCTTTAGCCTTAGCTAAAAGAACGGGCTTTTCTTCATCAGAGTAGTAACCCAGAAATTTTACCAAACCCTTAGCATTTAACTCCTTAACTAGATTTTTCATTCTCTCTAAATCATTTCCAATACCTCCTACCTTTAGAGGAACCTTTGCATCTAAACAAGCTCTAATCGCTAACTCAACACCCTTGTAAGTTTCTACTCTACCTAAGTACAGATACCAATTCTCTTTGTTAAAACCCTTACTAGCTTTAGAAATACCAGTTACATCTACAGGCGTATATATTACATCAGCATCTAAATCGTAATATTTCTTAATCCTATCCTTAACAACATTAGATATTGCTACAATCCTATCTAATTTCCTTGCAGCATTTCTATCCCATTTTCTCCATATATCCTCAACAAAGGTGTTCATAAAGAAGGAGTAAATACCAAAAAGTAACTTATCTATCCCCTTTAACTGCTCTTTGCCCTTAATACTTCTTCCCTCTTTCATCCAAAGGAATTTAGGAGGAGACATACATATATTAATATGAGGGATATTTCCTTTAGCAAATTTAGCAAAAGATATTGAAAGTGAGAGTATTCCATCAAATCCTTTAAATCTTAAAGATCTGTATGCTAATGGTAAAAACAAATTGTAGAAGTTTTTTAACTTAAACTTCCATGGTAGATATTGCATAAAGGAAGTTTTGATCTCAATATCAGGGAACTCTCTTTTTACAAACTCTCTATCACAGTAAGCTGTAAAAAGAGTTTTCTTTTGAAATGTATCTAATATATATCTAAGATGAACTTCTGCTCCTCCCCTTTTGTACAAAGGGTCATATACTACTGCAATATTGTATTTCTTTTTTTGTTGCATTAATAGTTAAAAAGAATATATGGTATCTCCATTATATCCTACATTCACAATTACTTTAAGTATACAAAAAAACTTTAATGAGTATTAAAGTTCTGGAAGACCATCATCACCAAAGTCATCCATGGAAAAATCATCATCTTCCTTATCTAACTCAGCAACAATATCATCTAAATCAGAAAGCTCTTCATCTGTTTTAACACCCTTACCCTCTACATCTGAATCATCATCAGGAAAAATATCATCTAAAGAATCAACTCCATCTTCTACTACCTCTTCTGTTGGAACTGTATCATCAAGAGTAATTACCTCTGGCTCTATTTCATCAACTATTTGAGTAAACTCTTTCTCTTCTGTTTGAGGAGTACTCTTTGCTAACCTATCCTCTATCTTTTTAATCAATTCTTCTGCTTCTTCTCCGAACTTTTCAACAACATCTATTACTCTCATTGGTTTACCACAATCAGGACAGAATTGTATATATTCAACCTCTTCCCCACAATTCTCGCATGAAAAGAACACAACATGAACACTTTGTCTTTGAGGAATTACTTTTTTTGTTTCTTCTGGTTTAGCCATATTAGTATTAAGATATTGTATTAAAGAATATTACACTTTAGAGATATAGGTCAATGAACCTATAATATATCCTATATTTATCAACATAATTCTGGGATTACAAAACTCTATCCATACTTAGGATAACAACACTTCTTGTACTTCTTACCACTACCACAAGGACATGGATCATTCCTACCTACTTTGTTACTACTTCTTTTAACAGTCTTCTGCTTTCCAACCTTACCAGGCCTACTATCTTCCTCTTTCTTCGTCTCCATAGCTGCCTGCTCCTCCCTCTTTACTAATCTAACCTTAAACAACCTAGTAAGTACAAACTCATCTATCTTTTTCAACATACTATCAAACATCTCAAAGCCCTCATTCTTGTACTCAACCAAAGGATCCCTCTGAGCAAGATTCCTAAGAGAAATACCCTCTCTCAAATCAGTCATCGTATCCAAATGCTCCATCCAGAATTTATCAAACGACTCCAAAATCAAATACTTAAGTAATGTATGCATAGCCTCTAAACCAATAGCATAAACATGAATAACATAACACATTAGAATCACTCTTTTTAACAAAGCAACACCCTCTACCTGAGTCTTACCATATATATCCCTAAAAAACTCTACTGTATCATCATAACCCAATTCCCTACACCCAACCTCTAGCAAAGGCTCTGTTAGCAGATTAACAATCTGAGAATACATCTTCCTCTCCTCAATATTATCAATCTTCATATCATCCTGCATCTCTGAAGCAACTAGAAAATCAACATACTCCAACAACTTCTTCAATATCCATTTATCCAAACCAGAGAAAGGATAATTCAAAGAATCTAAAGAATCCATCTTCCAACTCTCCTCTCTAGCCAAAGAGAACTGATCTAGTAAATCCTGCAAACCATCAACATCTATCTCTTTTACTAACTTTACATCCCCTTTCAAATCACTCTCTAACAACTTCTTGGTTGTATCTCCCTCTGCTTCCAAAATCTTTCTCCTTAGAGTGTAGATAATCTCTCTCTGCTGATTCAAAACATCGTCATACTCAACCAACCTCTTCCTAATATCATAGTTACTTGCTTCAACCTTCTTCTGCGCATTCTCAATTGTCTTCCCAAGAATACCAACAGATATCGGCATATCGTCCTCCATACCAACCTGACTCATAATTACATTCATCCTGTCTCCACCAAATATCCTCATCAAATCATCCTCAAAAGAAACAAAGAACTTAGACTCTCCCGGATCCCCCTGCCTTCCAGACCTACCTCTCAACTGATTATCAATTCTTCTAGACTCATGCCTCTCTGAACCAATGACATACAAACCACCAACCTCCTTTACTCCTTCACCCAAAGCAATATCTGTACCTCTACCAGCCATATTAGTAGCAATGGTAACAGCACCAAGCTGACCAGCCTCTGCAACAATCTTCGCTTCCAACTCATGCTGCTTAGCATTCAAAACATTATGCTTAATACCCTCCTTAGACAACATATCTGACAAAATTTCAGACTTCTCAACAGATGTAGCACCAACAAGAATAGGTTGCCCTTTCTCATGCCTCTCCTTAACCTCCTCAACAATTGCCCTAAACTTACCTTCTTGACTTCTGTACACCACATCATTGTTATCTACCCTAATCACTTTCTTGTTTGTAGGAACAACAATCGTATCCAACTTATATATGGATGCAAACTCTTCAGCCTCTGTTAAAGCAGTACCCGTCATACCAGAGAGATATGCATAAAGTCTGAAGAAGTTCTGAAGTGTAATGGTAGCCATTGTTTTAGACTCCTTCTTAACCTCTACACCCTCCTTAGCTTCAATAGCTTGATGTAAACCCTCACT
>JAAZAL010000038.1 GCA_012514355.1 Candidatus Dojkabacteria bacterium | reverse complement strand
TTAAATTTTCTCTATCCTTGTTTTTATATGGTCTTTTTAAAAATATTACTTTAGGGAGATTAAAAAGGGATTGAGAAGAAAGAGTATCTATTATTTTAAAACTTTCTGTTTTCTCTCCATCTATCATTACATATTCTAAATTTTCCTCTTTTAGAAGCTCCTTAATATACAGCTTGGCATTCTTTAAAGAAAGGTATGTTTCATTACCGATAAAAAGTGTATTCATTGTTATTCAGTTGTTTCTGAATTAATTTCCTCCACAATTATCTCTTTTCCTAAAAGCAGAGAGATATCTCCAGCAGTATTTACTGTAACAAATTCTGGTTTTATTTTATTTTCTATTCCTAAATATTTTGCTAATATATCTACAGATTTTGAGTATTTCTCGGATTCATTTGAGTATATGTATTCCCCCTCTTTATCGCTATACTTAGTTCCTTGAAATCGGATATTTAAATACTTAAGGTTTTCTTTTAATTCTTGTGTCTTACTACTACTGTTTTTGTATCCAAGTCCTATGTCATATACATAAATGGAGGGATTTTCAGAGTAGAGTGCAGGATAGAGAAGAGCCAAGTCAACAAACTCATTAATCTTAGTATATTTTCCTAGTCCTTCTTTTGGCCCAATAACGTATTCTTGGTTATTAACATTTGAAGATACCAAGGAGAAATTTCCAATTGTTGGATCTAGTACAAAGGAGTATGTAGAGGAAGTTGAATCCTCTTCTTTAAGTGCTGTTAATATATTTACCGCAGCTGCTGTGTCATCTAGTGAAAACTCTGAGACCTTAAGATTGTTTTGAATTGAGGTTAAAATTGCCATAAGTTTGGTGGGGTTAAGCAAAGTCTCCGTACTTAAAAGTTTTGATACAAAGGCATCAATTACCTTCTGTTGTCTTCTTGCTCTTGCATAGTCTGATCCTTCAATACTTTGTGATTTTCTTGACCTTGCATATTTTAGAGCTGTTTCTCCATCCATTAATTGTGGACCCTTTTTAAAGGACACGGTCTGATATCCATTTCCATCAGGATACATGTAATCAGTAAAACTGTTTTGCACATTAACATATACACCATCTACAGAATCTATTAGTTGGGTAAAACCATCAAAATTAATCATTGCGTGATACTGTATCTCTAGACCCAAAACCTCCTCTACAATTAATTCTAATGCAGGTAAACCACTATCCTCCCTTTTACCTTCGTTAATAGAGTATGCAGCATTAATTTTTGTAAAGTATTTACCATCTGAAAGTGGTTTTGCCCAGAAGTCTCTTGGTATTGAAAACATTGCAATATCATTGGTCTCATGATTATATGAACCTACAATTATTACATCTGTGTTCAAAAGTTCTGTATTTGCTCTTGTATCTATACCAACAAGCATTACATTCGTATATTTATTACTACTGTCTCTTTTTAACTCAGGTTCCTTTTTCTTTTGTATCAACTCACTCGGAGAGAATCTAAAACCAATCTCTTTTCCTACGACATACCCTTTGTAAAGAAAATATATTCCTCCACCAATTACTGGAATTAAGATTAAAGAGAGAAGAATCTTTAGAAAGGGTTTTTTCTTCTTTAAATACTTTCTTTCCAATTTCTTTTTGTTGACATGACCTTTCTCTATCTCTTTATCAGTCATGTTAATTGAGACTTCCATTCGTAGGCAGAAAAAAGAATTTAGTTAGAAAGATATTTTTGGATATTACTATTATGCTCTGCCAATGTTTTAGCATAATGGGCATACCCATTCGTGTCATGAATGTAGAAGTAATATTCGTTAGGCTTTGGGTTTCTAGTAGCATTTATAGCTTCTAATCCAGGATTACATATTGGAGTAGGGGGTAAACCTTGGGATTTGTATGTATTATATGGATTATCATTATCTTTATCTGCTTTTGTAATTACATGTTTCCAATCTTTAGGTAAATACAAAAGAGTTGCATCTATTTGTAGTAACCAACCCTCTGCATATCTTCTTTTAATTATATCTGCAATTATTGGTCTGTCCTCTGAAGTGTAACCCTCTCTTTCTACCATGCTAGCAATTATTATATCCTCATATGGATCTTTTGTTCCTACCTTTGATTTAAAGTTGTCTATTAATTTTGTAAGTACTTGCTCTGTACTCTCATCAACAGAAAATGCATATTTATCTGGGAAAAGGAATCCTTCTAAATCAGTCGGTGTATATTCAAATCCTAAAGAGGATATATATTCAGAATCATTTGTTAAAGAAAGGAAGGCGTTTTTATCAAAGAGGGTATTTCCACCGCTTTTTAAATCTTCACTTAATATCTCTGCAATCTCATCTTTTCTTAATCCCTCTGGTATGGTTATCCAAAGATCTAAACCTTTTGATTTTTGAATTGTTTGAGCTATCTCTTTAATATTTAAGTTCTTAGGGATTTCATATGTCCCAGCTTGAATTTTTTCAGAAAGATCATTTAATTTAAGATACATTCTAAAATATTTTGACCAATTTTCTTTTAATACTCCTGCTTGTACTAAGTTACTAATGATGGTGTCTACTGATTCTCCTGTGGCAATTTGTAAAGTAATTTTCTCAGAGTTGTCACTATTTGGTTTCTCGATTACTGAATCGTAATTTAATTTAGCAAGAAGAGTAATAACTGCTACTGTAATGATTGCTAAGAAAAATATTTTAATGAGACTTTTCATTTCCTTTATAATTAGAATTTAAGAATTCTTGAAGAAACATTGTAGCAGAAATCATATCAATTTTCTCTCTGCTAGACTTAATATTTTGTCCAAGTGATAGTAGCATATTTTGAGAGTAATTTGTAGAATAGCTTTCATCTTGGAATATTACAGGTATATTTGTAATATCTGTAAGTTTTTGTGCAAATTTGTCAATTTTCCTAACAGAATATTTATACTCTTCTTTAAATATTTGAGGTTTACCTATTAATATTGTTTTTACCCTATACTCTTCTGAAACAAGGAGGATATCTTCTAAAATATTATCAATTCCTCTGTTTTTTGTAATTTTTAATACCTCAAGAGGGGAAGCAATTATTCCTTTGCTATCGGATATTGCCAATCCAATCCTTTTTGATCCGTAATCTATCGCTAATATGGGATATTCTATTTTCATATTACTCTAATATTGCTTTAATTCTTTTAATTCCACTACCAACACTCTCCTGTTTTACAATTTTAAAGTTGCCTAATAGGGAAGTGTTTTCAACATGAGGTCCGTTACATATTTCAATTGAAAAGGGATTTTCTTTCTCTCCAACATAATATACTTTTACACTATCTCCATATTTTTCTTCAAAGGCAGCAAAGGGGACTAATTCTAGGGCTTTCTCTTTGGGTAACTGCTCGAAGTGGACTTCTAGTTTTTTCTCTATAGCGCTATTTACTAACTCTTCCACCTTTTTTATCTCCTCTTCTGTTAATTTAGTAGGGTGTGGGAAATCTAACCTTAATCTTTCTGGTGTAATATTACTTCCTTTTTGGAATACGTGGTCTCCTAGGACTTTCCTTAATGAGGCAAGGAAAAGGTGAGATGCTGTATGATATTTAGTAGACATCTCAGAAGTATCTGCTAATCCTCCTTTGAATATACCAGAGGAGGCTGTTCTAGATTTTTGTTGATGTCCCTTTTTTGCATCTTCAAATCCCTCTGGGTTTGTAACTGGGATATTTTTTTCTTTAAGGATTTCTTCTGTTACCTCCTTGGGTAATCCATAGCTTTCATAAAGCTGAAAAATATTATTCCCTGTAATTGTTTCCTCTCTTGAAATTAATCTCTCTAGTTCTTTTAATCCATTCTCCATAGTTTTAATAAACTTCTCCTCTTCATTTTCAATAATTTGCAAAATTTCATCTTTTGTACTTCCAAATTTTGGATATATCTCATTAAATTGATTAATACAGATCTCTGCGATTTGTTTTGTAAAAAGGCCTTCAATTCCAAGTATCCGCCCATGTCTTATAGCTCTTCGAAGCAGTCTTCTAAGTATATATCCCTGCATTGTATTAGAAGGTAATACGCCATCCATTATCAAGAGAGTAGAGGCTTTAATATGGTCTACTATTATTCTTTGAGATTTAATATTTTGATTTTTTGAGATTTCCTTTACCTTCTCTAATATCGGTTTGTATATATCTATATCAAAAACAGATGATACCTGTTGACTAATAGTGGTTAATCTCTCAAGTCCTCCCCCAAAATCTACATTGTGTCTTCCAAGTGGTAGGTATACCCCATTCTCAAAAAGATACTCCATAAATACATTATTTCCAAGCTCTAAGTATTTCCCACAGTTACAATTAATATTACAATTCTTTCCACAGGGTTGCTTTCCGGTGTCATAGAATATTTCACTATCTGGTCCGCACGGTCCTCCAGTTGGTAGTCCCCACCAGTTACTATCTTTCCCAAATTCTTGTATTCTTTCATTTTCTCCTATCTTTGCTTTAATTCCATATTTATTAAATATCTCCTTCCATGTTTCAATTGATACTGTGTCTTTAGGAATCCCTTCTTCTCCTTTGAATACGGATACATACATCTTAGAAATATCAATCTCTAAAACCTCAATGAAGAACTGTGCTGTCATCTCGATAGCTTCTTTTTTAAAATATCTGTTTAGTGACCAATTACCTAACATTTCAAACGTTGTGCAGTGGAAAGGATCTCCTACCTCATCTATGTCATTTGTTCGAAGGCATCTTTGTGAATTAGTAAGCATATCTCCCAAGGGGTGTTTCTCACCTTTTAAGAATGGTACCAAAGGAAACATGCCAGCATTAACAAAAAGAACAGAAGGATCATCTTCGGGTATTAATGGGGCGCTAGGTATTTGAATGTGATTTTTATTCTCAAAAAAACCTAAATATTCATCTCTTAACTCCTTGTATTTAAGGTGTCTCATACTCAAGATTATATCAAAAGGGGTTAAGAAGTAGTATCTTTTTCTTTATTTTCTTCTTTTTCTTCTAACTCTTTAAGTTGGTCATACAGATTTTCTAAATCTGGTTCAGGTTGAGAATCTTCAAACATGGGGGTAATTCCCTCAACTGTTGTTTGGCCAGAGCTGTCTACAACGGTAATCTCTTCTTTAGGCTCTTCTATTTCTTTTGCATCGATAGCTACGGGTGAAGTTGTAGCAATTACTTCGTTTTCAGGCTCAATATTTGTAACATCTGGTTCAGGAGCTAAGAACTTCTCTTGGGTTAATTTGTTCGCTGGAGATGATATTGGTATTACTGGAATCTCAGTTGTAGGAGGAATTGAGTCAGGAAGTATTGTATTTTTTGAGACCTCTTTTGAAGTGTCTTTCCATATTAGAGGAAGAAGTAGAGGTACAATTATTGCTAAAGCTATTAAAGCAATTCCTCCAAAAACTATGTAAAGAGTTCTCTTTGGAATTTCCAATCCCAAGATATTAAACACATCAGAATCAGAACTTGCGCTCTCATCACCAATTGAAAAAGTCCATTCAACTTCCCTTTCTCCTCCATTTGAATCTTCAAAGTAAATTGAAACCTTGTGTACTCCGTTGGTTAAACCACTTGGGGGGATATATATTACAGTATGTTGATTCTCTTCTACTTCATTTATCTTAATCTCATCTGTGACATCTCTATCATCAAGTTTAAATATTATTGAAGAGTCCTGCACTACTGCTCCTTCCGAAGCTATTAGAGAAGCTTTAATTGTAGGGATATTGTTTTTAACCTCATCTTTACTAGTAGGGGACATATTAATTATCTGTGGTTCTGGAAGTTCTACATTGTCATCTGGTTTTTCTGGACTCTCTGTATTTCTAGAAATTAATATCTCCTCTGAGATATCCACTCCTACTCCTGCAGGTTCTTGATCATCTATGGCTCTTACAATTAATCTATACGCTCCATCCTCCTTATTGTTTAAATCTACCGTGTAATTGGTTTGTGTACCAGGTACATTTGTGTCTATTGGCTCCCAAGTTGTTTCGTTTACTGGATTCTGGGATATATATATTTCATATCTAATTATTTGATTCTTATCTTCGACTTCCCATTTCAAAGGAACAGTACCTTGCTCATTAATTACTATTGAATAGCTTGGATCTATTATTGTTACTGTAGGATTATCATTCTCTTTGTTACTTACGCTAATTACCCATGACTGCGAAGAGAGATGCTTGCTATACCCATCATGGATAAAGACATTGGCAAGATAGCTACCTGCTTTTTTAGTAGATCCTCTAAACTTTATAGTTAACATACCATCTGCTCCATCATCAATAATTGTGGACTCAAGCCACTCCTCACCTTTTGTAAAAGAATATATGTAATTAATGGTATCTTGATCTACATCTTTTGCCTCAAGTGTATACTCATATGTATCTCCGACCTGAATACTTTGAGAAGGTATAGAGTCTCTTGGAGATGTTAAAAATTCAGGTTTTGAGTTCAAAGAGATTGCTTTTACTCCTTTGATATCATATGGACTACTAATTACACAGGAGAATGTATTTCCGGCAATATCTTTCATGTTGCCCGAAAGATTATATGCTCTTGCTACAAGTGGAGTGTAAGGAAAAGATTCTGAAACCCTATTAACCATTTTATCCTCATATGACTTAGTAAACAGTATGTTACTAGAACCATCTGTAATGGTTAATTCTTTGATTGTTGAGTTTTCTGAAATTCCATCTACTTGTATTCTTACTGTACTGTTTACTTGTATGGTATATGGATTAACATTAGGAAATGTAATGATACAGGGGTTGAGATTACTTAATTCAATTTCTTCAAATGCTTTGTTTCTAAAATCGAAGCTTCTATTTTCTAAGAGAGTAAAAATGAATATTGGTAAGGTAAGTATTAAAAGGAAAGTAAGTAATATACTTTTTTGCTTTCTTTTTATTGGGGCATGTGTACGATTCATTCCTATATATTACTTGTTATTTATTACTTACTGCAAGTTGTAAATTAATTTCCTGTTCTGCTTTTCTTAAAATGGATTCGCCGCTTTGGTAATTCTCATCATTTTGTGTAGTTATTGCCTCCTTTAATTTGTTCTCTACAAAGGTTTGTTCACCAAATTGCCAAGATTTCATATATGGAGCCATATATGCAAGGGCTGAGGTATATACGTTTTGGGCTAATTCCGAGTTCATGGATACTCTAGAGTAAGGTTCTCCGAAAGCTCTAACCTTTGAAGCATTTTGGTACAATCTCCTTAATTGTTCAGGTTGACTTAGGTATTCAACAAATTCCCAGGCCTCTTTACTATTTCTACATGTGTTACTTACGCTAGTACCCCAATATGAGGATAGATATGCCTCTTCATTATTGGTTAATCTAGGCAGTGGAGCTAATCCAAAGTCTATATCCTCTGTTCTCTCCAAGATTTCTAAAGCCCTCCAACTAGTTCCAAACATCATCGCTAGCTCTCCTCTTACAAAATGTGTAACATCATTTGCCAAATATGAAGCCCATGTTGCATCTTCGTCTTTTGCAAAAGAGGTGTACTCCTCAAAAGCTGTTACTGCTCTTGGTGAGGTTAAATTAACAACTGTTTTATCTTCACCAATTATAGGGGCTAGATTTTGAAGGAAAAAATAAAGAAGAATATCTGTAGAATGAGTAATATTTTCGGCTGTGCCAACTGCTAATCCTGATTGAGTTATTATCCCTCTACTATCAGTTTTGGTCATTTTTTTTGCAGCGTCCATAAAGGAATCCCAATCTGCAGGGGGGGTAGAGTATCCGGCTTTTGCTAGTAAATCTTTGTTGTAGATAACCATAAGGCCATCAATTTGAAGTGGTATGGCGTATATATCTCCTTTTTTACCAGTAAAATCTTTTAAAGCGGTAGGATAGAACTCCCCTGTATATGTTTCAATGCTCATTACTGTTGAAGGTAATGGCGTAAGATATTTTTCAAATTTTGGTAACCAGCTATTATGAATCATTGCTATATCTGGTGCTGGCTCATCTGTAGTTTGTGCCTGTTCAAGTCTAGTATAAAGGAGTGATTCATAGTTACTTAGTTGTTGAATAGCGTAAGTAATTTTAACACCAGGATTTTCTGCTTCATATTTCTCAATAATTGGGTGCATAGCATCCTCTTCTTCCCAGAAGCCCCAGAAAGTTAGTTCAACATTTCTTGGTTGCCTAGGTATTATTAGAAGTAGGCCGAGTAGTAGAAAGATTAATACACCTAATCCAATCAGAAGTATTTTTATTAATTTCTTTTTGTTCTCATCCATATATTAATATATTACATAAATTATATTCTTTCCGCCACAACCACTAACCTTTTAATTCCTGCACCAAGTGGCCAACAGGTCATTAGTGTTACAGTTTCTTTATCTCCTTGTGTTTTAAGAATCGAGAAATCCTCTGGAGATACTATCTTTTTATTTCTAACAATATATTTAAAGATCTCCTCCTCCTTAGTTATTTCTACCATATCTCCAATATCAATATCTTCTAATCTTGTAAATATTGTTTCTGGCAAATTAGAATGTTTACTAAAGAAGCTTTGTACTGCACTGTGACCATAGATAAAGGAATTACCCCCATCTCCTGGTAAAGGAGTTCCTTTAAAGTGTGCTAACCCAAACTTTAGGTATTTATCATATACAGCTTCATTAGAGCTCTCTACATTGGATGTAATCCTAATGTCTTCTATCTCTATTCCTGGAATAGAAATTGACATATTTTTGTTGTAATCCCTGTTTACGAGGATCTCTTTACTTGTTTTAGTGGTTGGATCATATGTAAAAAGACCTTGATATTGAAGGTTCTCTGCACTCTTAGAGAGATTTTCAAAGTAGCTTTTACCAGGGTCGTAATATGCAAACTCATCTTCGATATACTCTTTGTATGACTGAGGAATAGGGTCTTTCATTAGCTCCTCTTTTTCAATTTGAATCTTCCCTAGAACATATGAATTCAATAGAGGAATCCCTTGACTTAACAGTATTCCGAATCCAATAATTCCAAATATCCAGGAGATATTTTTAGTCATTTGAGCTATTTTCTTTTCACTAATCTTTTTAATTTTTAAATCTTGGTCCATATATAAATATATTATCATTTAGTACTTTTGATGTCACCTGTTGGCACTTCTTCTCTTTGTCTGCT
>JAAZAL010000037.1 GCA_012514355.1 Candidatus Dojkabacteria bacterium | reverse complement strand
TTACAAGAGTACAACAAATTAAGTAAACCCTCCTTTAATAAATATGCTAAGGAGTTAATCTCACAATATGGAATTACTATTTCTTCAGATTTAATCACTCTGCTTTCTCAATACTCAAATTTTGATACGCAGAGATTAGAAAATAATATTTTAAAATTAAAGCTCTTAGGTAAAGAGTTAATAAATAAAGAGGATATTCAACTCCTTATTCAAGATACACTCCAGCAGGATATATGGAAACTACTAGATGAGATGAATAGTAAAGAAGGTAAACCTTTAAAGATATTAGAGGACATACTAACTCAGAAAGTAGACCCTAAATATATTCTTCCAATGATTATTAGAAATATCAGATTAATTACCCAAACTAAATACCTCATTTCCAACAACTATAATTACAGTCAAATTGCCTCAGTCCTAAAAATTCCTCCCTTTACACTACCCCCTATAGTTCAAACAAGTAACAGATATGATTGGGGAAAAATTAAGAGTAAATATGAGAAATTATCAAATCTAGATTACGAAATTAAGGTAGGAAGAATTGATTCAAAATTGGGTCTTACACTGTTTTGCACAACAATATAAATATGCTTGTTGACATTGATATCACTATTCTCTTAAACTCTATGTATATAAATACCTAATTATCTTTAATGGAAACACAGGACAGGAAAACTAAAAACACTATTAAAATCCTTACCATAGTTGGAATAGTACTCATACTGGCCCTAATAGCCGCAATAGTGTATTTCTTTGTTTTAAAAGATGATGACAGAGGCGAGGAGGAGGATTTAAGTAAAAAAACTTGTGGTTGTTACTTAATAGATCATGCAGTAATTAATGCTTGTGGAGACCCTAGGAGAGGTTTTTCTTTTAACCTCAACACTGTTAATGTTGACCAAATGTGTCAAGCTAAATGTGATGGAAATGAAATAGATGATAATCTTTTAAATACAACAACACCGAAAGATACATTTGAGAGTTGCCCTTTGAGCAATATCAGTGATACAAGATGTGAGACAATGATTCTTAAGGATCAGAATGATAAGATAATTACTGGGAAAATCAAACCTGGAGATGAAATTAATGCAGTTGCTACTTTTGATAAATCTACATATACCAACTACATATTTGTCATTAATAGTGAAGATACACTCCCTGACTCTGTTGTAGAAAATGTAATTACAAAAAAAATAACACCAGCTCAAGGGAAAGACTCAATTGATATCAAAGCAACAGCAACAGATGCAAGAGGAGAAACTATTGATTCCGGTATAACATGCAGAAGAATTGTTGATATTGAAGGTGCTACAGGTAGTGCAGTTACTAATATGACTGCTCTTACAGAACAACAACCAGATGGGAAAACAAAGATCTCTAGAATTAGCATATCTGTTGGTCAAATTAATAGTAGTAATATTAAGATAAGGTTTACATTCGAACCAGAATTCACTACCTTAGAAGTTGTAGATGGTATAACTGTTGACTCCCTAAAGGGTACTTTAGAGCTATCTAAACTCGAACTTTATGAACCCTCTAACTTTACAGAGGAATCATTCAATGTTCTTAATAACCATTTAGGTTCTCTTAAAATAATGGCAGAGGTTTTTGTAAATGAGAATATGATAGGACAAACAGAAACTACTGTTACATTTTCAGATAGTGCAACCCCACCCCCCACAGAAGAGGAACCTATAGCTGATGAGGATAAATCACAATTTACTGTTACAAAAGCAGTTGAACAATCTTGCATAGAAAGAGTTGATGGTATGGACAGTGCAACATATACAATTACTGTAAATAATGGGAAAACTACTCCAGACAGTTTAACATCAATAAAAGATAAGTTACCTCTTGGCTTTGTATATATTGTAAATAGCTCTATATTAAACGGTACGGCTACACCTGATTCAGGGTTGGTTACAGTAAATCAGATAGGAGACTCCCAAGAAATAGTATGGCAACCAACTACTCCTTGGAGTATTGCTGCAGGAGGCACAATGACTTTACTGTTTGAAGCTAAAGCAACTCCTACCGCTATTACTGGTCAGAATTTAAATGAAGTAATACTTAATCCAGTTGAAATACCCCTAGATCCTTCCACTCTAAGAACTCAGGTCTATGTAGTAGTAGCACAGGATTGTGAGAATCCTACTGAGGAAGAAACAGAGATCCCACAGACAGGAATATTTGACAATTTCATAACCAGAATACTTTTGGGTGTGTTCCTACTAGGAATTGGTTGGATAGTATATACAAGACCTGCAGGAAATATCCTTTCCGAAAATATTCTCAAATCTAAGATATATGACGAATATGAATTAACTAAATACAAGATTATTAATCCGAAGAAATACTTCGAGGAGAAAATATTAAGAAAGAAATCTAAAGGGAGGTAATTGAGAACTGTAATGGTAAGCCTTCCTTACCGTAACTTATCCCATTTGAAATGATTGTAAAGTAGTACATCTTACTACTTACCAAACTATTTAAAACAATCTCATGCTCTTTACTCTGAACCTCATTTTTTAAATCAACCCCTACCATATCAAGACCTCTCATCTCTTTGCCATAAAGTAAGTAACCTGAACAATCCTCTTTACTCTTCCATGATATTTTTACAGAGTTCTCTTGGTCTGTTTTACCAATGTTTACATTATATGGAGTACAACCCTCAATAGTAATAGAATCTTTAGAGGCAGAAGATTTGAAAACAAATACTGAGATAACTATCCCTAGTATTCCAACTACACCCAATATTATAAACCAATTACTCTTCATACTCTTTTACAATAATATAATCTTCCATTATATACTCTGCCGAACTACTTTTAACAGTTATAATTACCTTATATGTCCCCACATCACTTTGTGTTGGAACACCCGCTAATATATATCCCCCAGTAACACTCAACCACCCTATTCCTTCTACCTCTACTTGGAAATTCTCTTCCTCACAACCCACTATCCTAGGGATGTAATAGTACTCCTTACCCACATATGCAACTCTAGGAATTAAGTTTGATACATAAAAGGAACACTCCTCTTTTCTTACCTCTACTCCTAATACCTCTTTTTTACTCTCAGTATAAAGATATATTGAAGATATAACGGCAGATGTTGGGATTAAAACAAGAAAAATGATTAGAAGTACTTTTTTTGTGTTAACCATATCAATAATAGTGTATCAATAAAAGTTTCTGTTTACAAATAGGAGTCTAGTATATATAATACAACCATATAGAAATCAATTAAAAATATTTAACAATGCCAAACCTAAAAACATCAATAAAAGATTTAAGAAGTAGTAAAAGAAAAACTGTATTTAATGACAGATTAAGAAACAGGGTTAAAAAATCAGTTAAAAATATTAAAGATAATGTAAAAGCTGGTGAAAAAGATAAAGCTTTAGAATCTTTAAAGAATGCCTACAAAGTAATTGATAAGGCAGCAAAAAAGAATGTAATAAGTAAAGGAAAAGCAAGTCGAAAAAAATCAAGACTTGCAGCTCAAATTAACAAACTGTCCAAAAATAATGAGCAAATTACTCAAAAGGGCTCTTAAATATGCTTTAGTACCAGCAATATTAATGATTGCTGGTAAAATACTAGGTATATTTTTAGTCACTGTAAAATATGGCTATCCCATTGAAATAGGAAATGATATCAATGGTTTTTTCTCAACACAGATCTACTTTAATGATGCTGCAATTACTTACTTTGTTAACTCAGTATCTGATTTAACAATGTTAATAGTCATATCCGTTCCCCTAATATATCAGATAGTTAAAACAGCTATTTTCCAATCAACTATGAATAATCCAAAAACAATAGTTAAAGCTGCTAAGTTTAATATTCTTTCTTGGATTACAAAAGATGACACAACCTTCTTACAAACTTTTGTTTGGTGTGCATTTCTTTGGTTAACAACAGGATTAATAGTTAAAAACGGTATAGAGGGAGATACATACAGTTGGATATCATATCTAGCAAGCGCTCTTTCTCTTCTCTCTGGTCTTTTAACATTAAAAATATTTGAAATAGAAATCGATAGGGTATATCCTGATAGTAAGAAATATTACTAATGAAAAATTCAAATATTAAGAAAATCTTTGCCACTATTTTAGAACCAATAGCATTTGGTTTACTTGCTCTCCTGTTTATTATCCCCTCCATAACAGTTGTAAACTTAGAACCATTAACAAAAAAATTAAAAGATTTAGATGTATTAGGTGTAAGTGAGAAAGCAGAATTAGAAATAGAGATAGTGGGAGGAAGTCACCAGATATTTAGTAGAGAAAAAATAAAAGAGGAGGAGGAAGGGATTTTCTCATATACCACAACTATTACAAGAAGAGATTCTGATAGATACTCAAAACCAATATTAGTAATAAAAAATAATAGAAACCAAGAGAGTAAGATTGAGGTATATGGACATACTAACTTACCAACTAAATCAGATATTTCATTAATAATAGATGACCAGGTATATAGATTAGAAAGTCCAAGTGGAGATGTAACATCACATAAAATTCTTTTAGCCCCAAATGGTGAATATACGGTATTTCTTGCCATAGAGAGTTTCTCTGATGTTCAATTCAATGAAGACTTCGAATTAGAGATAAGAGAATTGGAATAGAAATTACCATTTTTACTTATAAATGTAATATAATTACCCATCTTTTATGGGTAATACAGATTTAAACAAAATTAAAAATTTTTCAATAATTGCACATATTGATCATGGGAAATCTACATTAGCAGATAGAATGTTAGAGGCTGCACATATAGATATTTCTAGAGATAAAAGAGAATCAAGAATATTAGATAGATTAGAGTTAGAGCAAGAGAAAGGTATTACCATTAAACTTCAAGCTTGTAGAATGATCTGGAAAGATACTCAATTAAATCTCATAGATACTCCTGGACATGTAGATTTCTCGTATGAGGTATCTAGATCTCTAGCCGCTTGTGAAGCAGCAATACTTTTAGTAGACGCTTTTCAAGGAGTACAAGCACAAACAATATCAAATACCCAAAAAGCTTTAGAATTAGGACTTACATTAATACCTGTAATTAACAAAATAGATTTACCAAATATTAATATTAAAGAGAGTGAGGATGAATTAGTACATCTACTTGGATTTAACAGAGAAGAGATAATTAAAGTATCTGGGAAAACAGGAGAGGGTGTTGAAACACTTTTAGATGCAATTGTTAAAAGATGCCCCTCTCCAAAAGGAGATATTAACAAACCTCTTAAAGCATTAATCTTTGATTCCTTCTACGATGAACATAGAGGAGTAGTAGTAGCGGTAAGAATAATGGATGGTAAAGTACAACATATACCAGGTAAATCCATAGATTTACATATACTTCAAAAGGGTAAATCTTTTAAACCTACAGAAATAGGAATATTTAAACCAGATTTGGAAGAAACTAATATATTAAATACAGGAGAGGTTGGATATATAGCAACAGGATTTAAAAAAATAAGTATGTTTACAGTAGGAGATACAATATCAGATAAAATAGATACACCTCCCCTTGCGGGATACAAGGTGCCTAAGCCAAATGTATATGCTACATTCTTTCCCATAACTACAGACCAATATGAACCTTTAAAGATAGGGTTAAATAAATTAAGTATGAATGATTCGGCATTAACCTTTTCTGATCAAAGATCTAATCTTTTAGGCTCTGGATTTAGATGTGGTTTTTTGGGACTCTTACATATGGAAATAATTCAGGAAAGATTAGAAAGAGAGTACGATGTAGACCTAATAATAACGGCACCTACGGTAGAATACAAAGTAACAAAGTTAGATGGAACTAAATTAGAAATCCAAACTCCTCAAGAGTTACCAGATCCAAGTGAAATATCGCAAGTACTTGAACCTTGGGTCAGACTTAAGATAATGACACCTGATAGATATATGGGTCCATTAATGGAGCTTTGCCAATACAAAAGAGGTGAGTATGTAAATACGCAATACATTTCTAATACAAGTGGAGATATTGAATTAAAAGACCAATATATTGTTTTAGAATATGATATTCCTCTTGCTTCTTTGGTTTCTAATTTCTTTGACCAATTAAAAAACAAATCTAGTGGATACGCTTCAATGGAGTATGAATTAATAGATTTTTTCCCAGTAGATTTAGTTAAAGTCTCAGTATTAGTTAATCATGAAGAGATAGAGGCACTGAGCTTTTTAGAAACAAGAGAGTTAACTCAATCGAAAGCAAATAAATTACTTGAAGTAATGAAAGGAGAAATCCCTAGACAACAGTTCCCTATTCCACTTCAAGCAGCGATAGGAGCAAAAGTAATTGCTAGAGAAGATGTAAAAGGATATAGAAAAGATGTTACAGCAAAACTGTATGGTGGTGACTATACTAGAAGACTTAAACTTTTAGAGAGACAGAAGAAGGGTAAAAAGAGATTAAAACAAATAGGACAAGTAAATATCCCTCAAGAGGCATTTCTAAGTATATTAAAAACATAATGATAGAGAAATTAACACTCCAAAACTTTCGAAAATTCACAAATACTGTATTTGAATTTAACAAAAATCTGGTAATCTTCTATGGACATAATGCACAAGGTAAAAGCTCTGTATTAGAAGCTTTGTATTTAATAAATACAGGTCTTTCTCCATGGGCATCTACAAATGAATTTGTAAATGTAGATCAAAGTTCTCAAATGCACACCAGAATAGAAAGTATTGAAGATGGAAAATCGTATGTGTTTTTTAAAGACAAAGATAAAAGGATATTAAAGATAGATGGAAATAGTGCTAGACCAAACAAATTCTTTGAAAATAGGTCAGCTAATATATTCAATCCAGAAAAGATAGAACTACTAATGATCTCTCCTTCTGAAAGAAGAGCATTCTTAGATGACACTATCCTTAAGTATGACTATGAGTATGAGGTATTAATAAAAGATTTTAAGAAAATACTTAAACAAAGAAATGCATATTTAAAAAAACTCTCTAAACTGTTCTATGAAAAAGGAATAATTGCAATTAATGATACTCAATTAAATTTTTGGAGTAATCACTTCTCTCTTACATCTGCATATATACTTAAAAACAGAATACTTCTTTCTAAGGAACTCTCTTCAAATGAATATGATGTTAAATACAAAAGTGGGATACAGTTTGATAAGAGAAAGATTAGTAACATAGAATACCTTAAAGAGTGTATACAGCAAGAGTTAGATAGGAACAAGAAAAGAGATATCGCAACTGGATATACAAATGTAGGACCACACAGAGATGATTGGGATATATTTGAGGATAAAGATATTAGGAAATTTGGATCCCGTGGAGAGAAAAGATTAGCAATCGGAAAACTAATATTCCAAACTCAAGAGATTGTATACAAAAAAACATCTCACTACCCAGTACTCCTTTTAGATGACATAGCATCTGAGTTAGATACATTAAATACTAAAAAGATATTTGATAAAAAACTCTTAGATAAACAACAAACCTTTATTACTGTAATAGATTACAAATCTTTACCTAAAAAGATTCTAAATAATTCACAACTAATTCATCTAAACGGTATATAGTGAACATATCTCCCCTATTTCTCTTAATTCTGATAAACTAGATATACATATGAGACAACATCCAATTCCACAAAATGTTTTAGATGTAGAATTCAAACTATTTACAAAATTTACTCTAAAAGAATTTGTATACCTAGCTATAGGAGTAGGT
>JAAZAL010000036.1 GCA_012514355.1 Candidatus Dojkabacteria bacterium | reverse complement strand
TGGAGTATTTTTAAATTCCTTTCGATGTAATATATTGTACACTCCTTCCTCTCCAATCTTACCCTTTCCTAAGTTCGCATGCCTATCTTTGTTAGAACCTAATTCTGCTAATGAGTCATTAATGTGTATAGATTTTACTCTATCAAAACCAAGAGTCTCTCCTATTTCTTCTACTACACTATCTATATCATTTACCCAATCGTAACCTCCTGCATATGTATGTTGAGTATCAATTACATATCCTACCCTGTCTTTTCCTTTACACCCTTCTCTGATATTTGAAAGCTCTGTAAAACTTCTTCCTAAATTATTTCCTGTTCCAGCGGTACTCTCTATTAACAGCAATGACTTACCCCCTACTTCATTTAACACCCAATCCATTCCATATGAGATCCTCTCTAAGCTATCCTCGTAATTAAGTTCTTTTTGGGACCCAGGGTGAAAACATACTCCTAAGATTTCTACATCTAAAGAATTCTTCTTAATTAATTCCTCTACCCTATTAGCAAAATCTAAATATACAACTAAACCCATCTTACCCAAATGGAATAGCTGTTTATCACTTCTTGCTAAATTAGTAAGATATATTCCATGTATTAATATTTTTTTAACTTGAGAAGTCTTAAGAGTCTCTACAAATTTCTCAATACTTTCCAGCTCAATACTTTTAGTAGCCCATCTCATAGGGGCCGTAGGCATAATCTGTATGCTATTAATCCCATACTTATCTCCCTCCTTTATTGAATTTTCTATGCCTCCTGCACTAGATACGTGTGCTCCTAAATACATAGTGTATTTTAAAGCAATTTAGAATCAATATCTACTATGTGTGTGGTATAATTATTGGCGTTGTATATGGAGAGGTGCCTGAGTGGCCGAAAGGAACTCACTGCTAACGAGTCGTAGGCCTTTAAAGCCTACCGCGGGTTCGAATCCCGCCCTCTCCGTATCTACTACTTCTTCCAAGAATCTAATATACTCTATTGTATATGGAAAATTTCTCATCTATATATAAAAACAAGATATATACAATATCGATATTTTCTCTTCTCTTTGCTCTCCTCGTTTCAATTACAACAATATCAATTGCAAGACACTCTCTTTTTGCTACCGATAAAACCTTTGATACAGAAATTGAAAACACTGTAAATCTATCAACAATTGAAAAACCCAATTACAACATTCCTAAAATATCCCCTGACACTAATTTAGAAATACTTCCCTCTGATTATGACCACATTATTAACACCCTCGATATCTCATTAACTCAACACCAAAAAATGTCTCTCTTAAAATATGGAGAAACAGAATGTAAAAGCAATATAAAAAGTATCAAAGAAGGATATCTAGAATTAATAGAAAAAGAAATACCGATACTAATACCTGAACAATATTTAAAAGAATATATTGACCAACAACTTAATAGCCAGATATCTCAACTTTACAATGTCCCTATTCAACTTCAAGAAATCCAATGCAACGTATCCCCTACTTTTAATAACTCATACCAAAGGTATATATGGGAAGAAATGAAGAAAACAGAGGAGAGAGAAGAACCAATACAAAACAGAGTAAATCAAAATGAACAATTTGAAATATTTAACTTCCTCCCTGATCTTTCATCAGAACTAATTAATGAGAGTATGTATAAAATGAGAATATTAAACGCTCTATCAAATGATATTGACACAAAACCACTAAAAAATTTCCTAAACAATTTAATAATATATAGTAAAGACAAAGATGACATCAATGCTAAAGGAAGAATATCTAAAGAACTTGGGAAGTTAATATCTAATATTTCAACTGCAAATAACGAGAACATATATTGGAAAATATCTGTAATAGAAGGAATCTCATATTTATATCCAGTCCCTCTCTCTAAAGAATATCCTGTAGATGAAGACAATTTTTCCCTTGATTATGACATTGAACCTATTCCTCAATCCCGAAACTCAGTAAGAGTTCCAATACTTATGTATCATCAAATAAAACAACCTCCTAGTGGAACTTCCGCTTTTACCGCTGGTCTATATGTATCCCCAGAAGGGTTTGAAAAACAGCTCGCGTACTTGGTTAAAAAAAATTACAAGGCTCTTACCTCTAAAGAATTTTACAATTTACTTTCTGAGGGAAGGAATCCAACTCAGAAAAGTGTGATGATAACATTTGACGATGCAACAGCGGGCCAGTATATTAATGCTTTTCCTTTACTAAAAAAATACGGTTTAATTGGAATATTTAATGTCCCTTCAAACAAGACAGCAATTAATTACAACCAATTAAGAGAAATGTCTAATGCAGGAATGGTTATAGAGTCTCATTCTGCTACTCATATTGATTTAGTAAAAGAGAATGATACAAACAGGCTATATTCTGAAATCGTAGGAAGTCGTTACACTCTGAGAAATAATATCGGGCAAGAAGTAATTACAATGTGTTATCCAGGTTGTGTTGCAGATTCGAAAGTTTATTCGTACGTTTCTCAAGCGGGGTACCTATTAGGTACAAGTTGTGGAAAATCAATAGATCATTACTTTAAAAAAAGACTATCTCTTTCAAGAGTTCATGTGTTTGATGATATGGACGATTTCAAGAATATACTTTCTGGAAAACAGTAATACATTAATATATACTTAATATATATTAATTATTTCTAACTATTATGAAATATATCTACCTATATGTAATTCTATTAGTAATATTTCTAGTTATTGATCTAATCTGGCTTAACTTTATTGCTAAAGATCTCTATCAAAAAGAAATTGGTTCTCTGTTATTGAAAAATCCTAAACTACTACCCGCTATTCTCTTCTACTCCCTCTTTATTGTTGCAATATTAATACTTGCTGTTATCCCTGGAATTGAAGCTAAATCTTTGGGTAAAACATTGTTCCTTGGAGCAGTCTTGGGCTTTATCTCTTACGGAACATATGATTTTACTAATTTAGCCACACTTAACAACTGGAGTGTTAAGGTAACAATAATTGATTTAATATGGGGAACCTCTATTACAACTACAATGGCATATTTAGGATATATAATTGGAAGTAAGATTTTGTAATTAAATATATGGATGAAAATAAAGGGAAAAACTTTGCAATTAGTCTATCCATTACACTTGGTACAATCGTAATTGGCCTAATAAGTTACATCATTTTTACATCAACTAATACCTCTATAAAAGAAACTCCTAGATGCGAATATAACGGGTGGGCATATGCAGATAAAGAGATATTTGATTCTGCAGATGGTTGTAATGTATGTTTTTGCCATAGTGGAGAAACCATTTGTACTAAAGAAGTTTGTACTGAAACTTCACAAGGAGAATCTCCCCTAATAGAAGAGTAAGTAAATATTTAAATTAATATTTATTATATATATATGGACAAAGCAATCAAAAGGAGTAATAGAATGAAGATATTAATCGTTACTCTCTCTTGTCTTCTTTTTCTAGCTATTGGATATTATCTAATATTCACCCTAGATGTTTTTAGAAAGGGTGGAGATGAACTAGATAACGAAGAAGAGATTGTACAGCAAGAGGAAGTAGACAATATCGAGGAAGATACAACTCTGTTTACTGGAAAGTATATCTCAGCTACTCTCCCTAATGGATGGAGTATTGAAGAATACGAGAATGGACAGGGTTCTACAATGTTAAATACCCAAGAGACATATTCTGGTCTAACTGGATTAAAAATATTTAAAGAAGATGTTGAACTCTTTTCTATGCAAGCAATCTCAGGTCTAGGCTTTGCTGGATGTTCCAACTATGCAAAATTTTCAGATGAAAGTACCACCTACTATCAACAAATATTAGTGGATAACGAAATAAGTGGGAGTGAAGTTACTGTCCATGACTTTACAAACTCTGTATATTCAGAGTTTACTTGGCTTGGAGTTCCCTTTAGAAGAATTGAGAAAACGTATGTATATGATGTTGTTCCTGGCAATGAATACTTTGAATCCTGCTGTGTATTTACCTTACTCTCTTTCCAAGATATTACTCTGTATGAGATAGATGATAAATATGAGTCTTCTGCATATGATTTTAGCCCTTCTAGCAGTGCTTCCCAAGAGGAGTTGTTAATAATTGATTCTATATTAGAAAGTATGTCTTTAGTTAATTAATTGACAGTACTAATATACAAATGTATATTAAATATATATTTAAATTTATTTTATTTATTTTATGATGGGAAAAAAGTATAAAGGATTCTCCCTTATAGAAATCCTAGTAGTCGTAGCCCTAATCGTTATCTTGGCTACTATTACAATTGTTGCAATTAACCCTGCAAAGAACTTTAGAGATACGAGAAATGCCCAAAGAAGTGCAGATATAATGCAGATTCTTAATGCAGTAACTCAGTATACCTCTGAGCAAAACCACTCAATCTCAAACTTAACTTTTGGTGGGGTTGCAATTAGTACTGATTGTGACGATCCGACAAACATCGTAACGGGGGCTACTCCGTTGAGTGCATTTGAAGATCTTCTTGTAGACGAATACATTGTCTCAATCCCAAGAGATCCTCTTCAACCAGCAGGTGGGGATACTGGTTACCAAATCTGTATAACTGGTACAAGTGGAAGAGTACAAGTAATGGCTCCTCTAGCAGCAACAGATGGGAAAACTGCACCTCTTGTAGTAAAAAGATAACTGTTAGTAAAAAGATTTTTATATATATAAAGTGAATATCAGATAGCCTAAAACTATCCGAACTGCCATGGTAGAGCTTTTAAAACTCGCAGACGATGTAGTCAAAAAAAAGATAAATGTATCCAATTTTTTGGACATACTAATATTAGATGCACTAAGGAAAAAGGCATCTGATATTCACATTGAGGCAAAAGATAATAAAACATTATTAATCCGATACAGAATAGACGGTGTACTCCGTGACATTATTCCCCTAGGTCCGGAAATGAGAGATAGTTTCCTCTTTATCATTAAAGTAAGAGCTAAATTAAGAACAGATATACATTTTGCACCACAAGATGGAAAAATTCTTTTTAATGTTAAGAAGGAAGCAATTGACCCAGTAAAGGAAGAAGCTGTAAAAGAAAAAATAGAGGTTAAAGAAGAAAAAAAAGAAGAGAAAGAGAATAAGAAAGAAGGAAAAAAGAAGAAAGGAAAAGAAGAAGAAATAGAAGAAAAGAAAGAAGAAAGTAAAAATCTTCTAGAAAAAGTATCACAAACAAACATAGCCGAAAAAGACTACTACAATGTAGATGCAAGAATTTCCATATTACCAGTTACACATGGAGAGAAAGTAGTAATCCGATTACTCTCTCAAGCAAATAGAGGGTATGGATTAATGGACTTAGGATTTGAAGAAGAAGATTTAATAAAGCTTGAGAAAGCATATAGACAACCCTTTGGTCTATTCTTAGTAACAGGACC
>JAAZAL010000035.1 GCA_012514355.1 Candidatus Dojkabacteria bacterium | reverse complement strand
AATATCTCTACTGAACAGATGAACACAGCTCTAATGGCCGGGGGGATAGGTGCAGTAGCAGGTTTTGCTTTAGGATTAGCTTTAACAATGTACTATGAAAAGATTGAAGAACAAAGAACAGGACACAAGCCGGTTCCAAGACTAGGAATAGGGTGCTCTACAATACCTTCTACAACCTTAATTGGAGCTGTTGGTGGCTTTATCGGTGGATTAATTTATTCTAAATAGAAGATTATGGATACAAATGTTAAGAGTGTAGAGAAAGTTAATGAGGAGTTAGTGAATCAATTAATTGCATTAGGGTTAACACAGAAGAAAGCTGTTGATACTGCCTCTCTTTTTCTTTTCTCATGGATGAAATCTAAAGGTGCGAAAATAGACCTTTATGAGTATGAAAATGATGTTAAGATCTTTCTAGAGAAATTAAAGAAAAGTAGTTAGAAGTGATATAATTAGGGGCTTGCACCCGTAGCTCAACATTGGATAGAGCAACGCACTCCTAACGCGTAGGTTGCTGGTTCGACTCCGGTCGGGTGCATTTTTTAGCAATATTTGTATATACTTTAATATATTATGGAAGAGAGAGTAACAGTTGATCAACTTAAACCTCCTGACAGAAAGGATGGTTATCCTACTCAAACACCAAGATGGCTGAGAAGAGTATTAGAGTTTATTCCTGGCAGTATGATTTGGTTTTTTGTTTTATCCCCATTAATTTTCGCATTACTTGGATGGGAAAAGGTTTTTGTATTCTATATTTCATATCTCATAATATATTGGGTGTATAGGGGGATTAAGTTTGTAGTAGGGGTTGCACTTGGTGTAAAGAGAATGAATAGGGATATGCTAAGAGATTTTATCTCTGAGTGCAAAGAGGAAAACGAGAAGAGGTTTAATGAATTAGAGTATATATATCTTTGCCCTGTGTATAAGGAGGGATTAGAGGTTTTAGATCCTTCATTTGATGCTTGGGCCAAAAGTGATATTGGAGCAGATAGGATACATGTAATAGTTGCAATGGAAGAAAAAACCGCTAAAGATATTCAGATTCCTCAATTCAATACATTAAAAAAGAAATATGGAGACAAATTTGCAAGTATGGAGTACTATGTTCATCCTAGTGGTATCCAGGGAGAAGCTGCTGGGGTAAAGGGTGCCAATATTAACTGGGCAATGAGAAACTATGTAAAAAAGATAGAGAAAGAGGGTAAAGATATCCATAACTATATGTTAATTACCTGTGATTGTGATTTAAGACCTCATCCTAAATATCTATCGGCTATAACTTATAAATATCTTACAGCGGATTTGCCAGACCAGAAATACTATACAAGTGCTGTATATACATTGAATAATAATATATGGAGGGTGCCTGTATTAATAAGGGTACAATCTACAATGCTTACTTTGGTAACTATTCACAACTGGACTACCGAGAAGTATGAGACTATTCCTTTTTCAAATAGTGTATTTAGTTCAAAGGCTTCCTTTTCCTCTTATGTAGTAAATCTTAAGACTCTAAAAGAGGTTCACTACTGGGATCCTCAGTTGGGTATTGATGATACGACATTCTTTTGGAATGCTGTTGTAAGGTATAAGGGGGAGTTTAAGGGTGAGGAGGTATATCTTCCAAGTGATAGTGATGCTGTAGAGAACGAAAATATGGTTAAGTCATATAAATCTTTCTACAAGCAGCAACATAGATGGGGGTGGGGGATTATAATATTTCCTACAACATTAGCGGCTTTAATATATTCAAAAGAGATTCCTTGGAATTGGAAGTCACATATGATTTTCGCTATGGTAAAAAACTATATTCTTTTCTTTACTGTGGTATATCTAATGACTGTAGGATTAGACCTTTTAGGAGTATTTAGTAAAGATTACGCTTTTAGTTCTGCTTCATACAATCTTCCTGAAGCTATGAGTTTCCTATTAGGGTTACTCATAATCTGTAATCTGTTCCTAATCTACTATAGGAGAAAACTTATACCAGTACCAAGTAATTGGCCTTGGTGGAGACACATATTGGATTTTGGGGAGATAGCATTAATAGCTGTTCAAATGTTAACTTTTGGATTTGTTCCATACCTTCAAGCACATACAGAGATGATGTTAGGGAAGGGTTTTAAGAAGAACTTCTATGTTACTGATAAAGTAGAGATTAAGAAGAAGAGTATTAATGGAAGGTAATTGAGTTAATAGATATGTTATTTGTAGATAGAGCTTCATTTACTGCAACAGAGAGTGTAAACACCTTGTCAGAGGTAGGGTTAATCGTTTGATATATATTTGAATCTGTTTCCGTTAATATTTCAACTTTATTTTCTCCATCAATATCGATAACGCACATAATATTTTCGTGTATATATGAAATATTTAGTGAATTAGAAAGCCATTTAATATTAGATACTTCTGAAGGGAGATCCTTTATTATCTTTGAACCGATATCTACTGTATGATCACCTTGCTCTTTAAAGAATCTAAATATGTTATATCCTGTCTCATCTTTGTATATAAAAGACTCATTGTTAGGTGCAAAGGCAATTAATTCAGAAAGATATGGAGATACTAAGTAGTATTTCTCAAGTTCGATACTGTACCAATATGAAGAGAGATTAGTTTGGATATATATTCCTTTTGCTTCTTGATTTACAACTATTTTTGTTACCTCTCCAACGCTTTTAGTACTACCAGGAGAGTTTGTAAATGGTAGATATTTCCCAGAGCCAGTATCTTGCTGGTATCTTAATATATACTCTTGATTTATTTGGAAATGTAAATCACTTAAGAGGGTATTTGGTTCGGAACCATCCATTTGTGTTTGTATGAGAATGTATGAGTAAATACTTTCGTATGATAGGTACTCAGGATTAGGTTCTACTTTATAGAAATTTCCTTGGACATCTGTACTCCATATATACTCTCTGTCTGGGGATTTTTTAATTAACAGATATCTCGTTTGTTTTGATATATCAAAAGATATTAAATCTTCATTAGATTCAAAGATTAAGTATTGATTGTTTTTAGACCAAGTCATTTGATATGAAGAGAAGGGTGCAAGATTAATTTGGGTTAATGTTTCTAAAGTAGAACTTTTAATTGAATCAAGTATGTAGTAGTTGGTTGTATCAGTATTAATTAATGTTAGAATACCTAACTGTCCATTAGGTGAGAGTAACATCTCAACTTTAGGCTCTTGCAAAAGCTCAAATGTTAGTACAACTCTAGGATTTGAAGAGATATCCCAAAAAGCGGTATTGATATCAAATCTGTATAGCGTATACCTATAGAGTAGAGTATCAGAGAGATATTCATTTGTTAGAAAATATATATGTGTAGAATCTGTATTCATCCAGCTATTAACATATTTCTTACCCTCTAGTAAAAAGAGTTCTTCTTCCTCCATTTTTTCTTTAATTAACCAGGGATATATTGGTGTTGATTTCTGTTCCTTAATTTCAACATTTTTAATCCATTCAGTATATCCATCTCTGGATAGTGATATCCTATGCTCTCCTACTAGCAAACTAACACTTTTTGGTGTTCTACCCTCCGGCTCTCCATCTATGTAAAGACTTGCTAAAAAGGGTGTAGATTCTACTGTTAAAACACCTGTTTTTATAAATAGCTGATTTGAATCTCCAAATCTCCATCCATTAGCATAGAAATATATAGCTATAGCTCCCGTATATACAAATATTGAAGCCAATACAGAAATCAAAGAAAAGAGTTTTTTGTTGTAATCATTCTTCCTCACTGTGCAATTAGTATATCATATCTCAAACAGCATTTTATTGGTATAATCTCACATGCTTGGTAAAAAGATAGGAATAGATTTAGGTACAGCAAATTCAGTAGTTTTTATTCAAGGCGAGGGTATCGCTTTTGTTGAGCCTACTGTAGTTGCTATTGATATTAATAAGGCAAAGGTTATTGCTGTTGGTTCTGAGGCTAAAAAAATGATTGGTAAAACTCCTGAAAACATTATTGCAAGAAGACCTCTTAGAAATGGTGTTATTGCAGACTCTAGAATTACAGAGGCTCTTTTAAGGTATTTTTTTAATAAGGCGTTGGGGAAGTCTAGGTTTTTTAAACCTGATGTAGTAATAAGTGTTCCTGCTGGAATTACTACTGTTGAACAAAGAGCAGTTCTTAAAGCAGCAACTAGTGCTGGAGCAAAGGAGATTACTATGCTTCCTGAGCCCCTTCTAGCGGCGTTAGGTGCAGGGTTACCAATAGAGACATCATCTGGGAATATGATTGTAAATTTAGGTGGTGGAACAGCAGAGATTGCTGTTATCTCTCTAGATGGAATAGTAGAGTATGATTCTTTAAGAATTGCAGGAGATGCTATTAATGAGGCAATAATTAACTATATGAAAAAGAAAAAGGGGGTATTAATTGGAGAACAGAGTGCTGAAAATATTAAATTCAAGATTGGTTCTGCTATTGATATTAAAAATCCTAAGAGTATGGAGGTTAGGGGTAGAGATTTTGGAGCAGGTATGCCTAAAGCAATTACAGTTGATTCTAACGATATTGCCGCTGCTGTAAAAAGGCCCTTACTAAACATTATTAACAGTATTAAGGGTGTATTAGAAAAAACACCTCCAGAGCTTTCTGCAGATATTATGGACAGGGGTATAGCAATGAGTGGGGGAACTTCTAAATTAAGAAATTTAGATAAGTTAATTACAAAAGCAATAGGAGTCCCAGCATATGTTGCAGATGAGCCAATGTATTGTGTTGCTAAGGGTACGGGTATAGCATTAGAATTAATGGCAGAGGGGCAAAGGAGTTTTACTTTTAATAAATCAATTACATAAGAAATGAATATATTTGTAAGAAATAGTAAGAGTGATATGAAAATAGAGGAGGTGAATTCATACCTTTCAAAATTAAGAATTCCTACCTCTTTGGTATTTACTCCAATTAATTTAAAAGAAGAGAAGGAGAAATTTTTAAATTCTGATATATATGAACCTAATTTT
>JAAZAL010000034.1 GCA_012514355.1 Candidatus Dojkabacteria bacterium | reverse complement strand
TTGTCTACTGGAGAAGTCTTTTGGATATATAGTAAAGATATATCTAAAAGTATTGATTCAGTTCTTTCTTCATCCGAACCTGTTGAGATACTTCTTTTAGAAAATGAAAGTGATTTAAAATTTAATACAATACCGGTTCAGTTTTTAAGTAAAGGCTTACAGAATGTAAAATATTCTCAAGAGAAGATTAAAGAGTTTTACAATATCTCAAATATTGACTCTTTGGAATTACAAGGAAAGGAAGTCTCAATTATCAGTTTAGCAATGATACTTACACATATCTCAGAGACTCAGTTAATTATCCCTAATCATATAAAAAAACCTCAAAGAAAAAATCTTACTTCTACAATGATATTAGATAGAGCTACTATTAGAAATTTAGAATTAATATCTAATTCTTTTACTGGGGATATTTCTAATTCTCTATTCTCTGTTATAGATTCAACCTCTACACCAATGGGTAAAAGATTACTTTACTCTTGGATATTAAATCCCTTAATTAGTAAAAAAGAGATAGATCATAGATTAGATATAGTTAAGCTTTTTTATGAAAATAGTGAGATATTAAATAAGAGTAAGGAGATATTAGATGAGATTAATGACATTAGTCGTATTGCTGGAAAGATTGGATTACAAAGAGTTAACGGTAGAGATTTAAAGGCATTACAAATATCTTTAGAAAATATCTTGAAATTAAAATCTGTTCTTTCACAGTTTCCTCAAATATCTAAAGAAATTGAAAAGTATGAAAAAGATTTGATAGAAGTAAGTGAAAATATTGATAACTGTATTATTGACTCCCCTCCTTTAACAATTTTAGAAGGAGGGATTATTAAGTCCTCCTTTAACAAAGAGGTCTCAGAATTAAGAGAGCTTACGGGGGATAGTAAGGGTTGGATAAGAGATTTTGAAGAGAAGGAAAAAGTTAGTACTGGAATAAATAGTTTAAAGATAGGGTTTAATAGAGTTTTTGGGTACTACATTGAGGTTACTAAAGCTCAACAAGAGAATGTTCCAGATAGGTATATTAGAAAACAGACCTTAGTTAATTGTGAGAGGTATATTACGCAGGAGTTGAAAGAGAAAGAGGATATCATTCTTAACTCTCAAGAAAAACTAAATGAATTAGAGTACAAACTGTTTAATGAATTTAGAGAGTCTCTAGTAAAATATTTACCCTCAATCCAATTAGTGTCCGAATATGTTTCAGAAATAGATATTCTTTGTGGGTTTGCCGATATTTCTATTAAAAGAGAGTATAGTTGTCCGAAAATATTTGAAATGGGAGAAAACGAAGGTGTTATTGATATTAAATCAGGAAGACACCCAATAGTTGAAATCATCTCGCAGGAGAGTTTCATATCTAACGATTCCCTTTTAGATTTTAAAACCAGTTCTATATCAATTCTAACTGGACCAAATATGTCTGGTAAATCAACATATATTAGACAAGTAGCTATTCTAGTTCTAATGGCTCAGATAGGATGCTTTGTTCCTGCAAAGGAGATGTCCCTCTCTTTGGTAGATAGAATCTTTACTAGGGTTGGTGCCTCTGATGATTTAAGTAGAGGTAGAAGTACCTTTATGGTAGAAATGGATGAAGCTGCAAATATTGTAAATAATGCTAGTAAGTATAGTCTGGTTGTTTTAGATGAAGTAGGAAGAGGAACAAGCACATATGATGGTGTAAGTATAGCTTGGGCACTGGCCGAATATTTAGCCAATGATATTAAATGTAGAACTCTTTTTGCAACACACTATCATGAACTTTTGAAACTCTCTGAAGAGATACCTAATTCTGTTAAAAACTTTAATGTTTTGGTTGAAGAGGATTTAGAGAAAGGAGAGGTAATATTTTTAAGGAAAATAGTTCAAGGAGGTACAGATAGAAGTTATGGAATATATGTAGCTAAGATGGCTGGTCTCCCAGAGAAGGTAATTAAAAGAGCGAATGAGATCTTAGAAAGCTTTGAACAGGAGAAAATGTTTACTAATGAAAATGAAATAAGAGAAACAGATGTATTTACTAAAAAAGATGAAACA
>JAAZAL010000033.1 GCA_012514355.1 Candidatus Dojkabacteria bacterium | reverse complement strand
CAGCAGCTTTTACCTCCTTAATCTTTTTTTCAACCTGTTTTCTAGCATAGGAGTAAAGATCTTGTGCTTTGTCTCCCATATCTAGTGCTAATTTTTTAATATCTTCTCTTGTTTTAACTCCTGATTGTGGTGCAAGTAAAATACCAGCTGTGGCCCCTATTACTGCTCCAAAAAGTAAACCTTTGAAAAAATCATCTCCTGAAGAACTCATAATGAGAATATTTTTAATTTAAATATATTTTTAATATACAATATATATATTACAATTTCAATTTCTTAATAAGGAGGTAACCAATTATTACAAAGGATGTAGGTGCTAATATTGAGAGTAATATTTGAGGAGCTGTCAGGGTTGGAGCTGAGGTGGTTTGGAAGGTGTCTTCTACAGTTTCTTTCTCCTGTTCTACAGTAATTTGAGTAGTTGTATCTACTGGTTCCTGTGCATATATTTTATTTTGTACAAGAAAGAAGAAAGTTAGTAAAATATATACTGATAGTAATATCTGTTTCATATTAGTATGATACATAGTTAATATATTTTTTACAATATGATTTTTCCTGACACACAATTAGAACAACAGCTTTGGAACAAAGGATTTAAGTATGTAGTAGGTATTGATGAGGCTGGTAGAGGGCCTCTAGCTGGTCCTGTTTGTGCAGGGGCTGTAATGATAAATGAGGGAAGTAATATTTCTGAGTTTGTGAGAGATAGTAAGAAGATGACAGAAAAGAGAAGAGAGGAGGCTTTTGAATTCATAGTTGGAAATTCTTTAGCTTTTGGTATTTGTATGGTAGGTCCTGAAAAGATTGATAGATATGGTATTCAGATTGCTGTAAGAATGGCTATGGAGGTGGCACTAAAAGAATTGGAGAGTATGTTGGGTAGTAAGGCACAGTATTTAATTATTGATGGTAATAATGTGGACTCTATTGAGGGATATTCTCAAACAAAGATTAAGAGTGGGGATTTAAAGCATTACTCCATATCTTGTGCATCAATTTTAGCAAAAGTTACAAGGGATAGGTATATGAAAGATATTTCTAAAAAATATCCAAACTACGGTTTTGAGAAACATGTGGGATACGGTACAAAGATACATATGGAGGCTTTACAAAAGTATGGTCCTTGTCCAATACATAGGAGATCTTTTTCTCCAATAAAAGAAATGGTAAATAACTTGTAAAAAGATATGTAAGGGGGGTATAATCATTTCTATTGGGTCGCTAGCTCATCAGGTTAGAGCAACTGCCTTTTAAGCAGTAGGTGCTGGGTTCGAGTCCCAGGCGACTCACTTTTCCCAATATTGAAAAATATTCCTATTAAGGTATACTATTACTGTATATTACTTTTATTAAAAGGTATACCAAAATGAAAAATACTGTATCAATAATATCCATTATTATCCTTTCAGTATTACTAGTTGGTATAGCATATATTTCCCAAAATGAGAGTCTTTGTTGTAAATATAAGTTTTGTGAACAACTCACCACTATTTGTGATCAAGATACCCAGAAAAATGAAAAGATAAACACCGGAGGTGATGTTTTATCAGAAAAAGGACAAAAACTTTTCTTAGAAAATATTAAAAGTGGAGATACTGTTGATGTGGGATATGAAGTTAGAGGTGAAGCTCCAGGAAGTTGGTTTTTTGAAGGTAGTTTTCCCGTAAGAGTGTTAGATATTCAAGGAGAAGTTGTAACCTCGTTACTTGCTATAGCGTCAAATGATTGGATGAATGAGAACAGTGTTCCTTTCTCAGTTATTATAGATTTTCCTTTAGAGCAAGAAGGGGCATATGTTTTGCAGTTCGAGAAAAGTAATCCTTCTGGATTAGATGACAATAGTGATATTGCTAAGATTGCTATTTCGATAAAGCCTTTAGAGCAAAAGGTCGAGAGTATGAAAGTAAAAGTATTTTTTAGTAGTACAAAATTGAATGAAGATATGATTGATTGCTCTTTAGTATTTCCAGTTACAAGGGAGGTAGAAAAGAGTGTAGCTGTTGGGAGAGTGGCTTTAACGGAACTCTTTAAGGGTACTACTTTTACAGAGGAAGAGGATAAATATTTTACTAATATTCCAGATGGTGTAGTAATTAATTCCCTAGATATTACAGATGGAGTTGCTAAGGTAGATTTAAACTCAAAACTAGAGGAGGGTGTGGGTGGTAGCTGCAGAGTAACTGCTATTAGAGCTCAAATTACCGAAACCTTAAAACAGTTTCCTACAGTTGATTCTGTAATAATTTCTATTGATGGTCAAACAGAGGACATATTACAACCTTAAAGATTTTCTTCAAGTGCTTTTGCAGCATTAATTACTGTTTGTTCACCCAAGGTTTTACCAATAAATTGAATAGCTGTAGGTAGGTTATCACTTTTTCCATTGGGTATTGATATTGCAGGAAGACCTGCTTCAGAGCTACCTTCAGCGAGAATGTCGGCCATCTCTCCAAAAAGAGGGTTATCTGCATCTTCATCTTTTAGTGCTACTGTTGGTGTAGTAGGGGAAATAATGCAATCATAATTATTTAATATTTTATCTAAATCCTCTTTTATCAACTGTCTTACCTGTTCAGATTTTTTGAAATACTCATCTGAGTATCCTGCAGAGAGAGAGTATGTTCCTGTCATTACTCTTCTTTTAGGCTCTTGTCCAAAACCTTCTCCTCTGGTTGATTCATAATATGATTGAACTGTGCTTTTATCTCTTCCCTCTAATCCAAACCTAGTTCCATCATATCTTGCTAGGTTAGAGGAGACTTCGCTTCTACATGTAATTGTATATACTGACATTCCAAGTTTAGGATCTAATATTGGTACATATCCAATATGAGCTCCAAGTTTCTTTAATATTTCAACACTTCTAAGGAAGTTATCTAAAACCCCCTTCTCAATTTGTAATTCTAAATATTCTTTAGGAATAGCAATTCTCATTCCCTTTATCTTTGAACTATCAATTAATTCATGATATTTGTGTGAGTCATCTTTGTATGTAGTGAAATCATTAATATCATATCCAGAGATAACTGAAAGAAGTAATGCGCTATCTGCTACATCTTTAGTAATTGGTCCTGGGCAATCAAGGGAGGAACCCATTGCTAAAACTCCATATCTACTTACTCTCCCATATGAAGGCTTTAAGCCAACAGTACCACACCAACTTGAAGGTTGACGCAAAGAGCCAGCAGTTTCTGTTCCAAGAGATGCTGGGCACATATCTGACGCTACAGCAGCAGCAGAGCCCCCACTAGAGCCTCCAGGAAGCCTTTCTAGGTTATGAGGGTTTCTTGTTGCTCCATAGTAAGAGGTAATTGTAGAAGAACCATGACAGAACTGATCTAAATTTGTTTTACCAAGAATTATTCCCCCTGCTTCTAATATCTTTTTAGTTACAGTTGATTCGTATACAGGGGTATATCCATCTAAAATATGAGATGCACAAGTAGTAAGTATATCTTTAGTGGAAAATACATCTTTTACTGCTAATGGAATACCTCCTAAAACCTTCTCCTTTTCCTGTTCAAAATGATTATCAAAGTATTTTGCTTTTTCTATAGCTAATTCATTGCATACAGTAATATATGCATTTAGTTCTTTGTTCTTTTTCTCAATCTGCGAAAGGTAAAACTTAGTAATCTCTAAAGAGGAGATTTCCTTTTTAAGCAATTTGTTCTTTAGTTGTAATATTGTTAAATTCTCCATCATTTGCAAATTCTATCAGAAATTAATGAATGTTAAAACAAAGAGTATGCAAGATATGGTTATTACAAAGCCTCCTATTACCTGTTTTAGAGTATGCCTTTTTAGAAATATTCTTGACCAGCCAACTAAAGGTAGTGCTAAGGAAAGTAAATATGTTAAAGGGTTATTAAGTAGAAAAGAAATAACAAAGAGGCAGAGGGTAGCTACAATCATATGGAAACTAATCTTCCAAAACATAGTGAGAAGGGTTGAACAAAGAAGAGTAATATTGATTACTGTATATATCAGTATCAATTGGGTATTACCTGTTTTAAGAGATATCCCAAAAGAAATAAACAGGAGAATTAAGAAGAGAAAGAAGAGTCTTGGTCTTTCCTCTTGTTCACTTACAGCAAAATCAGAGGTCAGTTTAAAGTATCTAAAAAGAAATGAGGTTGCAACAGGAAGAAATATGGAGAAAATGAAGAGGGTAATTTGATATTTAATAGGTATATCTATTTTAAGAAAAAGAGAAAGTAGAGCAAGAAGTATTAAAAAAATCATTACGGGTTTAGAAAAGAAATGTGCTAATTGTGTTTTATTTTTTGTAATCATGATTAAGATTATTATACCAATTATTAGAAAGAGTATTGAAAACAAATTTGAAGTTTCTATTCCCCAAAAAAACTCTTTGTCTATTCTAAGGGTATTTACTAGTAATCTAATAATCGAGTAGTTAATTAGGTATATAGAGGTGATAATTCCAGGTTTTAACTTCTTTTTGAATAGTTTATAGAGTAAATAGAAATTAAGTATATTTAATATTGATTCATATAGATATACAGGATGGAAATGTGAATATTCAATATATTTTAAATATCTATTTTCTTCGGGTATATATATTCCCCAAGGAAGTTTAGTTGGTAAACCATACAGTTCATAATTAAAAAAATTTCCAATTCTTCCTATTGCATGAATCAATGGAAGAAACAGTAATATACTGTCTGAAAGTATATAGAATGTTATTCTTTTATATTTAGAAATAATTAACAAGGCTATTAATAATCCAATTATTCCTCCATAGAAAGCTAATCCTCCATCCCAGATGGCAATTGGATTTATTATTCCTAGCTTAATTTCTTCAATATTATGGAAGATATATAACACTCTTGCACCAATCAAAACAGAGAGAAGTATAAAGAGGATATCTAAATAGGAAATGGTTTTGTTATATTTCTTTATTAACTCGATACCTACTATAAGGGCTATTCCAATTATTAATCCGTATATACTCATACTTGATTATATTAACAATGGAGATTTATTACTATTATTAATAATTATTAATCTATGCAGAGCTCTAGTAATAGCAACATAGAATAGTCTTGTACTAAGCTCTGTATCAGGGTAAGTATCACTATTTACATCTAAAAGTATTACTGTGTCAAACTCCAAACCTTTAGCATTTTCAATAGGAAGTACAAGTATCCCAGTTTTATAATTCTCTTGTGTAAAATCGACAATGTCTTTAGATAATTTGTTTTGATATTTAAATATTCTTTTATATGTTTTTAATGCATACTCTTTATCTGGACAAACTACTGCACATGTCACACTTCCTTTATCAAACTCTTTCTGAAGTAATTCAATGAATTTAACAAGATCCTTTTCTGAGATAGTATCAATATCCTTTTGATCGTCTATCATATGAATCTCTTCTCCATGTCTAAGTACAGCTTCAGGAAGTTTATATGTTTTAGGGAATCTATCTCTAAATATCTTGTTTGCAAATTCAATAATCTCTAGAGTAGTTCTGTAGCATCTATTAAGTTGATGGTATGAGTAATTCTTTAATTTAAATTTTTTAAATAAATCTATTACACCTTCCCAATCTTTAATATAGAAGGGAGGAATAATTGATTGGGCAAGATCTCCTGCAATTGTAATATTTTGATTTTTAGAGATCTGAAGTAGTGTTAATATCTGAACTAAGCTTAAATCTTGAGCCTCATCTAACATTACATACTCTTTCTCATTTTCCTTATGCCCATGTAATTTAAGATGGAGGTATACAATTGGAGCAAGGTCTTCAATTCTAAACACCTTTAATTTGCCTTTTCTTACAACACCTTCCAGTGTATATTTTGATATCTTTTTGTTTACATACCCTTTTTTAAACATATCTCTATATATTTCAATGGGAAGAGTATTTCTATTAAAATATCTAGATATCTCTTTCTTTTTTTCAGTATCATACCCATCCCGCTCTTTAAAGGAGCCTGTTCTTTTTTCTTTAAATTGTTTTTGAACAAACGCGTATTCCAAAGCAAGGGTTAATCTCTCATCCATTGTAATTAATGGGTGAGTTTCTTTTAATTCATAGTATCTTTCTCTAATAATCTCTTTTCTAATATAGGGGATATTTTCCAATAGGTCAGATTCAAACTCTTCAAAGTATGAATCAAGGATATCAATAAACTGTTTAGAACCTTTAAATTCTTTTATTTCTAAATCCTCTTTCCCAGAGTAAATTGTATATTTATCATCCCAACCTAATATATTTTTTGCCCAGAACAGATATGTATTGGTTTCTACATGTTCTATTCCAAGACTGGGTAATACGTCTGATATGTAATCAAGAAATACCTTGTTAGGACCAATTATTAATGTTTTCTCTGGATGTATGATTTCTTTGTATGTATAGAAAAGATACGCAAGTCTATGAAGTAGTATTGTTGTTTTACCACTTCCAGCAACTCCTTGAATTATTACTGGTTTATTAATCTCTTCTCTAATTATCTTATTTTGTTGTTCTTGAATTGTTGCAACAATATCTTTTAATTTCTGTCCTAATCTTTCAGTTAATTGAGAAAGAAGGAATTCATCTGCAGCAGCATTACCACTTTTTGCATCATATATATGTCTAATTCTAGCTTCGGCAATACTAAACTGTCTTTTCTGGATTAAATCTCCCTGTTTTAATCCTGAAGGAGTATCATATTGGAGATTTTTAGTTGGACCACTATTTTCATAGTATATGTTTGCAATTGGGGCTCTCCAATCACTTATTAATGGTTGAAATGTTTTAGGATCCATTAATGCAAACTTACCTATATATATTGGAAGCACTCTTTCACTGCGGTTAATTACGGTTTTAAATACTATTTTTCCAAAATATGGAGCATCAACTTTAATTAATTCTCTGTTAATCCTTTCAATACAAATCTGAATTTCATTTAGTATTTTGTTATATACTCCTACAGCAGCTTTTCTTTCATCTAAATCAGTTTCCATTTGAATTCTTTTAGCTTGCTCCTCTAACTCAAATTCAAGTTTGTGTAGATTAGAAATCATTTTTTTGGAGACCTCAATGTTTATATTGGTAACTTGTTCTAAATGAGGATACTCTTCTGTTTCAAGAGGGGTTGTATATTTAACGTCTGAAAAGTTTGCTAATATATCTAACCTTGTATGTAAAGGGTTAAGATATTTTTCAAAGGTTTGCATAAATTTGGAAAACAAATTTAGAGCAAGGCAATTTTACGTTATTTATTTTATCTTGTCTATACTTTTTTTTAAAATTTATATATATTTAGAGTATGAATACCCAATTAAAAATCATTTTTTATTTCATATTTGTATTTGGAATTCTTTACTATATTCAAACTAAATATGAGATTTTTGATATTTCATTTACAAAGCCAGTAATTGAAAAAAAAGAAGAAGAAAAACTAAATAAAATTACCTCTTTAGAGATCTTAAACAGTGAAGGGAAAAAGATTGTAGTTAGCTTAGAAATTGCAGATACTCAAATACTTCGACAACAAGGTTTATCAAACAGAAAGAGTTTGGGTGATTATCAAGGGATGCTATTTATTTTTGATTCTTCAGATATATATCCTTTCTGGATGAAGGATATGTATATACCCCTAGATATTATATATATTAGTGAATCCTTCTACATTGTAGACATATTAAAAGAGGTAGCACCCTGTAGTAGTACATGTAATAATTTTGTCCCTGAAAGTGAATTTAGATATGTATTAGAGGTAAAAAGCGGTTTTTCAGATATTAATAGGGTAGATATTGGAAATGCAGTAATATTTGATATATCATCAGAGGAGTAATTTCATTCAAATATCTATTAAATGATTCAAAGTATTATTGATTGGTTAGTAAATGTAATATCAGTATTAGGATATCCAGGTGTCTTTATCTCTGTTTTTTTAGAGAGTTTTATTGCTCCCATACCTAGTGAAATTATTCTACCCTTCAGTGGTTTTGTAGCTTCTATTGGCAGTATGAATATTTATTTAGTTATTATTGTAGCTACTTTAGCTGCATATCTAGGTTCCTTGCCCTTCTACTTTATTGGTAGATGGGGCGAAAAACCGGTATTAACATTTTTAGAGAGATATGGGAAATATCTTTTTATTAAAAAATCTGATGTAGATAAAGGGTTTGAAGTGTTTAATAAATATGTGAATGGTGTAGTATTTGTTGGAAGGGTAATTCCGATAATTCGGACATTAATTTCTTTTCCTGCAGGAGTTGCAAAGATGAACTTTGTTAAATTTACTATATATACACTTTTTGGTTCTTTAATTTGGAATATTGTCTTAACCTATACAGGATTTATATTAGGGGATCACTGGGAAAGGATAGGGGGTATTGTAGGACAGTATGAAAAAGTAATTATTGTAGTATGTATACTCTTATTTATATTATACGTAGGTAGGGGAGTTAAAGATGTTTTGCGAAGTAGAGTAAAGAAGTGAACTTCCTGTCATTTCTGAAGGTAGCGGAATTCCCATTATATTTAAAATAGTTGGAGCGATATCTTTCAAAGCTCCATATTTTAATTTGTTAGTTGTTACAGAGAGGCCACAGATTATTAAAGGTACAGGATTATATGAATGTTCTGTATCCATTTCATTTGTATCGATATTGATTAACTCCTCAGAGTTACCATGATCAGATGTAATTATTACAACACCTCCTCTTGCAGTAAACTCATTTACCAGAGTGTTAACACAGTAATCAACAGTAGAAATCGCTTTAATTGTAGCCGGTATATTGCCAGTGTGTCCAACCATATCTGGGTTTGCGAAGTTTACAACTACAAAGTCATATATATTACTTTGAATTCGTTTAGTTAAAATATCTGTTAATTTAAGTGCACTCATTTCAGGCATTAAATCATATGTAGATACAGATGGAGAGGGTACTTCTATCCTATCTTCTCCCGTATATCTGATAGAGGTTCCACCATTAAAGAAGTATGTTACGTGAGGGAATTTTT
This sequence comes from Candidatus Dojkabacteria bacterium, assembly GCA_012514355.1. GTDB lineage: Bacteria > Patescibacteriota > Dojkabacteria > SC72 > SC72 > UBA2259. Next base: position 3,987 of record JAAZAL010000033.1, on the reverse strand, counting down.
CAGATTCAGATATTCTTAACTGTCTTAATCCGTAGGTTGAAATAATGTTACCCAAGGGTAAGTTAATATACTGTTTAGGGAATAGAATTTTTTTAGGGAATCCCTTTCTGTACTCCACCATACTAGCAAAAAAGATAGGATATATATTTACTCTTTCGAATTTATCAAACTTCTCATCAAATATTGCTTGAGAAAGTTGTAGTGCCCTATCAGGTCGAAAGATTAGAAATATTACAACATCGTTTTTTTTAATATAACTATCTTTTACTAATAAAGTGGGTTCGACAAACTCATCTGAGATATTTTTGGAATATGAATTTATTAAACATTGAGAGTATGAACCACAAGTTGAACCTATATTTGATACTAGTAAATCGTATGCTTTTTTAGTTCTATCCCATTTGTTATTTCTATCCATAGCCCATGCTCTACCACAAAGCGAAGCTATCTGACCCAACCCGTTTTCATCAATACATTTCTGAATTAAATCTAAATTTCTCTTTGCATCATTTATAGGAGAATCTCTTCCATCAGTAAAGGCATGTATAAAGAGATTGCCTTGGAAGTTATTTTTAGAAAAAAATTGTATAGTTGATGTTATATGACTTAAATGTGAGTGAACTGCTCCCTGACTTGCTAATCCAAGTAAATGAACTCTTGAGTTATTTTGTGTTGCGTATTGTAGTGCTTCTTTAAGGATATTGTTATTAAAATATGAACCCTTTTCTATTGATTTATTAATTCTGGGTAATGTTTGAGTTACTGTTCTTCCTCCCCCTATATTCATATGTCCTACCTCACTGTTTCCTTTTACTTCTTTAGGAAGCCCTACAGCCTCTCCAGAAGCCAGAAGATATGTATGTGGGTTAGTAGTCCAAAGTGAGGAAAGATTCTGAGGATTGGCCTGTACAACTGCATTACCCTTACGTACAGGAGCAGCTCCTAAACCATCTAATATTATTAACATTACTTTCTTTTTCTGATTCATGGCAGTTTTATTATATACATTGTGGCATATTTTAGAATTTTATTCTATAATACGAAGCGATTATTATTTAAATATTACTATTTTAGATATGGATAACAAGTTATTTGAGAAAATTGAGAAAGATCAATACAAGAAAAGACCTGATATTAAGGTTGGTGATACAGTAAAGATGTATTTAAAAATTAAAGAGCATAACAAGGAAAGAGTTCAGGTTTTTCAAGGAGTAGTAATAGGTATTAAAGGTTTAGGAGTTTCTAAAACTGTTACTGTAAGAAAGATATCTTACGGCGTTGGAGTTGAGAAAATTATCCCTTTATACTCTCCTATGCTTGAGAAAGTTGAAATTATTAAAAGAGGTACTGTTAGAAGATCAAAAATTACATATTTAAGAGGTAGAGTTGGGAAGAGAGCATTAAAAATTAGCAATCTTAAAGATGTTTATGAAACGGATGAAGTAGAGGTACCAGTAGAGGGAGAAGCAGAAGCACAAGAAGAGGTTCCTACCCAGCCAGAGGTTGCTCAGAGTGAATCTCAAGAGTAAAATATCTTTAAGCGGGAGTAGTTCAATGGTTAGAATGTCTGTTTTCCAAACAGAGGGTTGCGGGTTCGAGTCCCGTCTCCCGCTTTTTACTGATTTTTCCTTTTATATACTGTATAATTAAGAATGGTAGGAGGAGAAGATTTTTTCAAAGATAAGAGTGATGACTTTAGTCGTGGGGGTTCCTCTTCTCTTGGTTCAATTTCAACTGATCGTGTTCCAATGATTGAGAAGGTATTCAATGAGGTGTTAGGCAGGAAGCCTACTAGTAGAGAGATAGCATATTACAAGTATGGAGTTTTAAAGGAAGAAGGTATAAGAGAGAAGCTATTAAAATCAAAAGAGCATCAAGAGATAATTGAAAAGGCCTTAAAATTACCTGGTATTGAAGAAGAACTTAAAACTGTACGTGTATCTGAAAGAAAATTAACTCAAAAGGTTTCTGATTTAAATCAAGAAATGAGTGAATCTGAAAGATTGCTTCGTGAGAAAAATGTTTTAATTAATGAGCTTAGAGAGAAAGTAAACAATCCATATAACTTTCCATCACAAACTGAGAAATTCCAAGAGGGTTTTGATATTAAAACAAAGATAGACAGGATTCCAGTAATAAATAGAAAATCTTTTAAAGAGAGGGTAATTGATTTGATAGAAACATTCTTTTAGATATGGGTATTAAAAATTTTGGGGAAAAATTAAAAGTTGCTCGATTAGATAAAAATATTTCTCAAAGGGGGCTAGGGTTAGCTCTTGGTTTATCAGATAAAACAATTAGTTCATATGAATCTTCAAGATCATATCCTAATTTAGAACTTCTTCCAAAGATTTCTGAAATATTAGAGAAGCCTATTGAGTATTTTGTTTCTGATGGTAAAGATATTCTTCTTAATGAAAAACTAGAATCTATAATAGGAAACCATAAAAAGATTTCTGAAGAATTGGTAAAAATTAAAGCTGTGATTAATAAGGGGGAGTAAACCAAATTTTAGCTTTTTTGACTAATTTTTTTACAGCCTTAGATAGAAAAAATATTGATATAGCAATTCCTCCTAGTACTAATAGAACAAAAAGAACTATATAGATTACATACATTGTTTCTATTGGTGTTACTACAAGAGAGTTATTTATATTAATACTGGTGTTTGCACTGTTAGATTTATTAGAGTCTGTTTGCCAAGATATTACATTCACAGAAAGACTGTATTGACCAGCTTTCTTAGGTTCTAGAGATGCTGTATATGTATATGTTTGATCTCTATTTAGTGATACAAACTCTGGATGGTTTTTTGAAACTGTAAATACCGTAGGTACACTCCAAAGTATTTGAGTTTTAGAGGAGTTAATTTTAGGTTTAATAATAACCTTAAGTGGGATTTTTTTAGTAATTGGATTTTGAGTTCCTCTAATTAGATCTATTTCAAAGTATTGAGAGGATGTCTCAGAGGTATTCTCTATTATAGTATCCATTCCATTTGAAATGCCGTTTAGTTCAGGTTGTTGAGCAAATATGGTTGAATAGAAGAGAGTTAAAATTGTAATGACAAGTAATACTTTTTTCATTTTAGAATTTGTTTAACTGCAAATTTATATACTTTAAATATTTCTAAAGCTTGGGTCCTAGAAATGTTTTCATCATTATGTACAATATTATTTCTTATTTTATGTGCATCCCAAATTTGTTGATATTTCTTTTTATCAAACAATTTTTTTCCCAATTTTAGATTATCTCCACAGCTACTATCATTGTTGTATCGTATATTTAAAGCTTTTCCTAAGACATTATCTAATTTAATAATGGCATCTCTTCTTGCATAGTCATCATCACTATTTATTTGAGAACCGAGTAGTTCAATTTTCTCAAATATTTTTTCTTTCTTTCTTGCGGGTATCTTTTTACTATTTAAGTAGGCAACTAAAAAAAGGAGTCCTAAGAGAAGTAAAATTACTATTGTAATTACTGTTTGACTACTCATTGCTTTATTTTACCTTTTTATATACAAAAAACATACCTGCTAATGAAACTATATATATTAGGATTGACAGAAGCTTTGAGAAAATATCTAAATCTGAATAACTTTTTACTAATTCGATTTCTTTTTTTACATAGATATCTTCAATTATACTAACGCCACTATTAATGTCCATTACTACAAAAAAGTCCTCTTCTACCTCTTTAAATGGAATGTTAAATTTTATTTCATACTCTTGATTTGGTAGTATTAATATTTTTTGATTGTTACCTATATAATCGATATATTCGCTGATTTCGGGTTTAGATTTTTTAAAAGTAAAAGAGTCTAAGATAGTATTCCCATTATTTTTTATATTAATTACTCCTGATAGATATGGGTCTGAGATATTAAATGGAGAGAGAACTAAATCTACTTTAGCTTTGTTTGTATATACAGGAGCTTGCTCTACTAACTTTAGTGTAAAGTCTTCTGGTGAAAAGAAACTTAAT
>JAAZAL010000138.1 GCA_012514355.1 Candidatus Dojkabacteria bacterium | reverse complement strand
TTGATGATGCGCTCAAAACTGATATCGTCGCGGGGATTATAAAGGAGGCGGAAATAGGCGATGACATCTTTAACTTCCATGCGCTGAAAGAACTTTGTTCCGCCGAAAAGCTGAAATGGTATTTTATTCTTTTCGAGTTCTTTTTCAAAAGGCAGGGTGATATAGCTCGAACGATATAAAATGGCGACTTGGCCGTAATTAAAGTCGATCTTGGACTTCTTGAGTTTTTCAATTTCTCTGACAACCCAGGAAGCTTCGGTGTCTTTTGAAAAAGACATTTCCGTCTCGACTTTTTCGCCGAGGTTATTTTTCGTATATAAGTCTTTGGGAACTCTTTTTTTGTTGTGGCTGATCAAACGGTTCGCGGTGTCGAGGATGACCTGGGTCGAACGGTAATTGCGATCGAGGATAATCGTCTCCGCGAGAGGGAAGTCTTTATTAAAGTTTAGAATAATATTTTGATTCGCTCCCCGCCAGGTATAGATCGTCTGATCGGGATCGCCGACGACATAGAGGGAGGTTTCTGGTCGCATAAATAATTTAACGAGTTTATATTGGACGTCATTCGTGTCCTGGAACTCATCGATTAAGATGTGGAGAAAGCGATTCGCCCACTTCGAGCGAATATGCGGAAAGCGTTCCATGATTTCGATGGTGCGAAGTAAGAGGTCATCAAAATCAAGAGCCATCTGCTGCGTCTTTCTCTGCTCGTAGAGATGGAACATCTTCAAGCATTCTTTTTGTTCGGGATAGGCATTGTCGGGCAAGATGATATCTTCCGGATAACGGCCTTCGGTCTTGTGTCCGCCGATAAAAGAAAAGGCTTTTTTAACGATGGGGTCGCGCTTTTGATATTCGAGTTCCACCGCGACATTCTTCAATAGCTTTTCCTGATCATCCTCATCAAAGATGGTAAAGCTGCTCGGAAAGCCGAGAATGCCGATTTCGCTTCTAAGAAAACGCGCGCAGAAGCTATGAAAAGTCGATAGGCGGAGGTGAGCCTGGGCGTGCGGAACGAGTTTAATAGCGCGGTCTTTCATCTCGCCCGCGGCTTTGTTGGTAAAAGCAAAAGCCAGGATGTTTTCGGGATAGACGCCCATCTCGCCGATGAGATAGGCGATGCGATAAGTTAAAACGCGCGTCTTACCGCTGCCCGCCCCAGCGACGATGCGGACAAATTGCGATTTAGTCGCGACGGCAACAAATTGTCTTTCATTGAGAAGATTTTGATATTCGTTCATACTAAAAGGGATATTTACCTATGGTAATATCTTATCACGTTTAGCGGCTTCCTCTCAATGTAAAGTAAGAGTTTATCTATAGAAAGAAAAATCGATATTTGTCTAAAGACAAAAATCAAGTTTGTACTTATTTTTACTGCATCATATTGACCTGATTTGATGCAGTATTTTTACTAACTGAGCAGTATTTCTTGAATGGCGTTCGCACCGGCGATGTTTGCGATTACGACTCCGCTTTCAATTTCAACTAAACTCGGATAGCCAAGAATCCATAGTTGCTCAATTGAAGTCGCGCCTATCGTTAAATGTGTGTCTTTTGAGGTGACTACTTCATTGTTAGCTTCGACAAAAAACATAGTTATATAGCCACACATGGAATAGTTAATGACCATATCTTTAATTCTTTGGCAATGCCCGCAGTAAGGAGAATAAAAATACGC
>JAAZAL010000032.1 GCA_012514355.1 Candidatus Dojkabacteria bacterium | reverse complement strand
ACAGCCCTTTTAGAAAGTCTTGCTAGGCAATCATTAAAGTGAAGGTAGCAGTCCACCTTTCTGCTCAACGACTACCTCTTTAATTTCTACTTCGTCAGTAACATTTTCATAGTCAATTGCTGGGTAGTAGATATGGAAGTTTGCTTTTTTACTGTTTTCTAATTCAGCAATTCCGCTAAAGAAATATATTGGTTGGAGATAATTTTGAGCTACGGAACCTTCATAATATGCTAGAGTTATTTCAGTAATGAGGAATTTCTTTATTTCTTGAGGAGAATATGGAGCTACTTGATCTTCATCGTAATTTAAAAATACTAAACTACCAAGACCATTTTTAACTTTCTCTTCTGCAACAGAAGCGCCTATTAGTGGATATGTTCCACAACTAGTTGGAGATACGCTCCATGTTTTAAAATCGATTTGATATATGTTTTCTAGCTCTTCATACTCTTCATTGTCTGCCCCAACATATACAGAGATATTTGACTTATTAGGATTATCATTGAGAACAAGAGTAACAAATTCTGTCGTTACAACTCTTTCATCGTTTATCAATTCCGAGCCTTCAATTGCTATCATATCTCTTCTCTGTAGAGAAGCAACCATTTGATCTGCACCTTCAATATTCATAGGCACGGTTATTAATGATGCAGTTCTTGAAAAATCAACCCTTATTAAGTCTGCTTCAATTAGTGAATCTGCCTCCGTAAATACTCCATCATCTTCAATTTTAACTAAATATGTACTAAATTTGTCTGCAGTATAGTTACTATCTAGAACTCCTAATGAATTAAGGGCGCTTGTAGCTGACTTTATAGCTTCTTCTGGACTTGGGAAATCCCCTTCTTTTCTAATTCTACTTATTCCATCTAGATCAGAAGTAAAAAGTTTGAAATTTAAATCCTCAGAAGTAACCCATAACTCTCTTCCTGTTCGGCTGTCCTTCCATCTATACTCTTTATCTCCCTCCTTTCTTATTCTATCTGGATTAAAGCCCATTTTTTTAGCTAAAATCATTGCTTCTGCACGAGCATTTATCTGTGCTCCTAAGTTGACATATTCATATACATTAACAATCTTAGGTAGGTTGTCATCTAATTTCCCACTTTCAGTTTGAAATTCATATGGAGGTAAGGTCTCGTTGGTTATCTCGTAAGAGGGAATTGTTAAAATACTAGAAGTAAAGTCTTTAGCTTGTGGAGTACAAGCGCAGGAGGCTGTAATATATTTTAAAGGGACCTCTCCCCCAGGTCTTTTCCAAACAATAAATACAATTAGAATAACGAGTAATACTATTCCGATACCTACTTTACTAAATCTTTTAAACCAAAACGCTGCTTCTGTTAATGTCATGGTATAATATTATCAGTGTAGAATATATATATCAACCTAATTTTATACTACATCATTTAGAATGAAAACAGAGAAAGAAAACATTGAAATTTCCAAATTATTGTTTCCTAATGTAAAACAGAGTGTAGAAGATATATATAAGAGGTATCCTAAAAGAGATTTAAAGCCTTCTCAATTGGTATTAAGATTTGCTCCTAGTCCAACCGGTTTTTTGCATTTAGGTTCTGTTTTTACATCCTTAATAGGAAGGAAATTAGCAGATCAAAGTAATGGAATTTGTATTTTAAGAATTGAGGATACAGACAAAAAGAGGGAGATAGAGGGTGGTGTCGATTTAATTATTGATGGATTAAAAGGTTTTGGAATTGAGTTTGATGAGAGTGTAAGGAAGGGGAAGTATGGACCGTATATACAAAGTGAAAGACTTGAGATATACCATGTTTTTGCAAAATATTTAGTAAGTATAGGAGCAGCTTATCCATGTTTTGCCTCTTCCCAGGAGTTGGAGGAAATTAGAGTTAAACAGAATGAGAGTGGAGTTAGAACAGGATACTACGGTAAGTGGGCTAAATGGAGAGATGCAGATTTAGAGTCTATTAAAACTGCTTTAGCACAGGGAAAGAAATTCGTTATTAGATTATATTCTACAGGGAATTTTGAAAACAAGTTTAGATTCAACGACCTTATTAAAGGGAATTGTACATTCTCTGAAAACGATATGGATGCTGTATTACTAAAGTCTGATGGATACCCAACATATCATTTAGCTCATCCTATTGATGATACATTGATGGGTATTAATTTAGTGATTAGAACTTACGAATGGTTTCCATCTATCCCATTACATTTAGAAATCTTTAAGAAATTCAGTTTCAAAGAGATTAGATATGCTCATCCTGCACCTTTAATGAAAATGGATAATGGGAACAAAAGGAAATTAAGTAAAAGAAAGGACCCAGAAGCAGATTCCTCTTCCTTTATTAAATATGGCTACCCAATTCAAGGTCTATTTGAGTATTTCCTAAATATTATGAACTCCAATTTTTCTGATTGGAGAATCCAAAATCCCAAAGCTCCTCTTAGTGAATTTAATCTTAAGTTAGAGAAATTTAATAAAGCGGGGGCACTTTTTGATATGGTTAAACTAGAAGATGTTTGTAAAGAGTATATTTCAAAATTAACTGCTCAAGAGCTTTATGATACCCTACTAAATTGGTCTAAAGATTTTGATAAAGATATTTATGAGAAATTAATTAATCATAAGGAGTACTGTATTAATATTTTAAATATTGAAAGAGAGGGTCCTAAAATTAGGAAAGATATTGTTAAATGCGCAGATATTAAAAAACAATTTGAGATATTTTTTGATGATATGTTTAAGGGAAGTGTAATAGAGGAATTAGAAATAAAGAAAGAACACCAAAAAAATGTATTAAATGATTTTTTAGATACATTCTATTTTGGAGATGATTCCTATGAATGGTTTAATAAGATAAAAAGAATTGCAGCAAAAAATGGTTTTTCAATTGATTACAAAGAGTATGAAAAGAATCCTAAGAAGTATT
>JAAZAL010000148.1 GCA_012514355.1 Candidatus Dojkabacteria bacterium | reverse complement strand
CAAACCCGTTTCGGCTTTGGGGCCAGGAGCTATACTCCTTCTGATTTCTCAAGTGGCATCCTTCCTCCGTTCAGTCCTACAGAAGCTGCCGGTGCCGGCCCTGAACTGGATAAAGGGTACTGGCAGGTACAACCTTTTGCACCTCTTGATGCCAATGGGGTGCCTGTCCCTACTGAATTAATATCATATCCTGATAACTATAAGAATTTTATCAATCGCAATGCATTTACCACCACCAACACCGTTGCAGTTTCAAGCACCGGGGAAAGAGTTAATTACAGGCTTGGCATTTCAAACATGACAAACGAGGGACTGGTGCCTAATTCAGACCTTAACAGGAATAATATTACCCTTTCAGCTAATTCAAAAGTACGGCAAAATTTTACGGTCAATGCCGATATTAATTATGCCCAAAATTGGGCGGATAACCGGCCTGCAACGCAGGAACGGGGATCAAACCCTTTACAATGGGCAGCATGGACACCTCCAAATGTCGATATTCGTAAACTGAAAGATTACAAACTTGGGGGAACACAGGTGCTGACTATAGGGGAGGGATATGAAAACCCGTACTTCCTTGCTTACGGAATAAGCAACAGTTTTGAACGAAACAGGTTGATAGGCAACGTTTCTGCTACCTGGGAGATTACACCGCAACTAAATATCATGGGAAGGTATTCACTGAACCGAACCGATGAAATACGCGAAACAAAAATCGATCCCGGGTATTCAGAAGAACCCAACAACGGAGCTTATGGTCTTGTAAACAGTAAGGGGATGGAGCGTAATGCCGATATTCTTGCAACTTATAATAATAGTTGGGGTGAACTTGTGACCACATTATCTGCCGGCGGCAATCTCCTGTACTCTAATGGATCGAGCGTAAGTAATTCCTCTAAACCGGGTTCCGGACTGATAATCCCTTACTTGTATACGGTTAGAAATATTGAGAATACTGCACTTAATTATTCCAACTCGAGATACGAAAGGGCCATCAACAGTGTATATGCAATGGCTAATTTGGGATGGAATGATATGATCTACGCCGACCTGACTGCCCGCAACGACTGGTCCAGCACTTTGCCTGCCGAAAACCGTTCTTATTTTTATCCGTCAGCATCGCTTAGCTTCATTTTAAGTAATATTATTAACCTTGGAAAAAAAGTAGACTTGCTAAAACTCAGAGGTGGAATTGCGCAGGTTGGTAATGATACTTCTCCATACAGTTTATATGTAACGTATTACGATGCGGGCCAGTGGGGAGATGCTATCAGGCTGGGCAAGCCGGGGGGATTGTTAAATCCAAACCTTCTGCCCGAAGAAGCAACCTCCTATGAAATGGGAGCCGACATAAGGGCATTCAACAACCGGTTAAGATTTGAAGGTACTTATTACCGTGAAGATAACCGCAACCAGATACTGGGAGTTCCGTTAGCCGGATCAACAGGTTTTGGCAGCATTAAAGTAAATGCAGGATTACTGAGAAGCAAAGGATGGGAATGGATGCTTGGAATTACACCGGTAAAAACCGGTAACTGGATATGGGACCTTAATTTTAATTTCACAAAGAACAAAACCCATCTTCTTGAACTTGCAGATGGCGTTGATTTTGTTGAGTTCTGGAGTGAAGCAAGGGTGAAAAATATAGCTTATGCGAAAGACGAATCAGTTGGCCAGGATGGATTAATAGGAAATCTATATTCACGAAAAATTTTACGGGTGACTGACAAAAATTCCTTATACTATGGATACCCGTTATTCCCGACAGGCAGTGAAGACTCTGAATGGCAGGCTTCTGAAGAATATACAAAGGTAGGCAACTACAATCCCGATTTTATCATGGGGTTGCAAACCTCCCTTTCCTATAAAAATTTCAGCCTGAGTATGACATTCGACTGGCGATCAGGAGGCCAATACGTTTCCCAAACATGGAGATATTTGACAGAAGGTGTGGTCTCCAACACCTGGCTGAATCAACTGATAGCGCCCCCGGCAGGTACAAATGGCATGCCCGGCCAGGCATTACGTGACTGGGTCGTGGCCAATGCCGACTGGCTCATATTTGCTGATAATCCCAGGCCGATTGGGGGACCGACGAAGGATTTTGGAGGATTTTACACTGACTTCTTCACAGGCATAGGCGCTTATGACGGAGTCTTCGCCCCGGGGGTT
>JAAZAL010000031.1 GCA_012514355.1 Candidatus Dojkabacteria bacterium | reverse complement strand
TTCTCTGTTTTATATCTTAATCCCAAATATTGCTTAGATATATTTAATGTGTCCTCATATACAATTTGTTCTGTTTTATCATTACCCCTTATTAAGAAAAATCCGACCAAAGAGAGAACTATAATACCAAACGAGAGCAGAATCAAATTTCTTTTAGACATAGTACGGTTATATTAATTTATATATTGGTATTTTAATATAAATAGATTGATATTTATATAGCAATAATTGAAATATTGCTATTATTTAAATCCGAGAAAGATATTACATATGAACTTGATGACAGATGTAATCACCATGATCATACATTTTCATATATCCCAAGTTTTCATTATGAAAAAATCTCTTATCTATTTTGCCTTCATTAATTTCTCCTAATATATCTGACATCTGCCTAAAGTGCTTCAATGCAATTTTTTGTATATCCCTTATTCTTAATCTCTCTTTTGAAATTTCTAAATAATTTTTCATGTTTTTAAAGAAGTCATTGTATAACCAGAATAATCTTAGAAATCTCTCGGAATCCCTTAATACACCATCTACCCTTTCAATCCCACCTATAGATGTCTCACTTGGTATCTCAGCATCCTTGATTCCATAAGGGGTTTGATACCAATTTACTGGTTTTGCAGTATAGTATTCTACTAGGTTTGAACTAGGAAATATCCTTAGTGGTAAATCATTACCTTTCTTTGTGTTTGGATAAAGTTGAGAAATTACATGCTCTTGACCCATCATATCCCAATACATACATATACTCCCCAACTCGCCCTCCCTATACTCTCCTTTAGGAATAGTATAGTTAACTAAGATATCCCAATCTGTGTGTGTTGCTCCTGTTATTATTTGAAGTTTAGGATCTTGCTCAAACGCCTCTAAAATAATTTCAGCAGCTTGATTCTCTGTAATATCTGGATAAAAAGGAGTGATAATTTCTTTCTCTTGCATTGGTTAATGTTTATAACTTATAGTATCTTATTATACACTCCCACAATCTCTTTTAACAATAAAATATGGAAGTGAATGAGTTTGAAAGGGAAGAAAGAAAATGATACTCTATTATTGATTGATATCTATAAATAATTACAATGAGTAAGGTTTCTCTGTCCGACTACATGACTCTTTTTGACAACAAAATTTCTTTAGAAAGTACTCAAGAAGACCTTTTTCTTTCAGCTTCTGAACAATATCTAGAAGAGATAAATCCTCCGCCAGAAACGATTAAAAGAATTAGAGAGATTCTTGAATCAAACAGCATTGACAATGTCCTTATCCAAATTAAAGAACAAAACCCCACCCTTTTCTCCTACTATTTATACAAAGAACTTGATTTAAGAATATTATTGTTAAGAAAAAGAATTTATTATATATCCAACAACTCTTCCAATATTAATTCTAAAAACTTAATGGAAGCAAAAAATGCTCTTGAGAATGTAAAGATTAAGAGAAACACTAGTATTCTCCCTTTTCAAGAAATGGAATATGTTGACAGTATATTTGAGAAAATAACTAATATTGGGAAATAATGAAGTGACTGATTTAGAAGATGATAACAATTTAAATAATCAACCCCAAAATGATTTGGAAGTTGAAAGAGCCGATGAAGATCTAAAAAGAATTTCTCAAGCAAACGAATTCCTTACCCTCTTGTACCCTGATATTAGGAGAGAAGAAGAAACAGCAGCACTTTCTCCTGAGAACAAAGATTCTCTTTACTTTTCTCCCAACTACGAACCAACCATAGAAGAAGTTGAAGAGAGAAAAAAGAATATTGAGAAATCACCATATGAATTAAGAGAACTACCTGAGCCTACAGTAGAGAACAACATAATTCTTAGAAATCTTGAAGGTAAAGCAACAAAACCTGAGTCTGAAAAACCGAAAACCCTTAGAGAAAGGTTTGATCAAATGCTTAGCGATCAGATATATGTTAGAAATTTCTCTGATAATGGATTATCAAAAAAGTATGGAAGAGAAATTCTTCAGATTCATAAAGAGAGATATCCGAATGTAAAAGCACAGCACAAATTACCATCTTTCCTTACAGCAGTAGCAGAGTATTACCAGGACCAAAGTCCAGAGGAAAAACTGAAGCGAGAGACTGACCCAAGTGTTGAAGATATCGTATTTATCGCCATGGAAAGAATGGAGATTTTAGGAGACAGTCCAGATCTCTATTATGTAAGAAATGGCGTTTCATGGTATGACCCTAGCATTTCTCAGATCCCTGTTCAGGAATTAATAAAATTAGGTACAACTGATGAAAAAACTTGGAACGCTTTTTTAGATGAGTTAAAAACAATTCCCTGTATCCAAGAATACTCTTTAAAGCCTTGGGATTATACAAGGTTACTTCAAAACGGCTTAGATGAAGAGCAGAAAGAACAGCTTGGACATTTAAAAAGATATCGCTCATATTTATTTCAAACCAAGGAAGAAGAAAACCAGGATTGGGAATATTTCATCATAATTGAAAATCTCCTCTGTAAGAAAGAAAGTTTTGATTCCTTCAAAAATCAACAAGAAATAAGAACAGGTTGGAATTTCTCAGCCCATTACATCTCAAATGAAATAGATAAAAATGAACTTGCTTTTAGGTTACTCTCTCTTAAATATGGTGTTGATCTTTACAGCAATGCTTATGATATTTTCCCACATAGAGAAAAACTGAGAGATATGATTTTAGAAAATGCTAAAAGTGGAAATGATACAGAGCTTATCAACGAACAATTTAAATTATGGAAAAATCTTGCTTCCCTTAATATCTCACTTTACCCAAGTGAACAGGAAGCTATTCTTGATGTTTTAACTAACAAGGAAAACAATCAAATCATAACCAAGGCGCTTCTTTACTCCAAAGGAGGCCTAGATATATCACAAAGTATATTAGCTTTAAAATTAGGTCGTTTTGAAAAGAGGAATAATCCTAACTTGAAAAAAGACTTTTTAGACTCTATCTCCTTTTCTTTGTCATCCTTTGAAGAAAGGATTATAGCAGTATCTCAACGAGTTGATGGTCTAGAGATTAAAGATGCAAAAGAGTTAGAAGAAATTTTTAAAAAAAGCGACGTAGAAAAAATTGGATCCCTCTCTACTCTTTCTCTTTTAGAAAATTACTCCCAAAATCCCCCAAACAAGGAGCAGTTAAAATTAATGTTTAATATTGAGAATGGGAAATTCTCCATAAATGAAAAATTCTTTGAGTATGGTTTTACTACTTTGCTTGAAAATCGAGGGGCATATGATATTAAGGCTCCATTTAAAAAAACAATCAGTATTCAAGAGATTAAAAACCCTGAGACACAAAGATATTGGAATATAATTAACCAACTTCTAGATAATTCTAATGAGTTTCAAGCAGTAAACCTGATAAATCAATCCATAGAAATGGGTTTTGACTATGACAAGATACTAGATACTTATGTCGGAATTAAGGATGGGCAGGAGTTCCTAAATGCTACCCATTACTATAATAGACTTCAGAATTATGTTGACTCCGCTCAATATCTAACTCCTAGTTGCTTCCCAGATTTAAATTATCTAATAAGAGAGAATGATCTTGATTGTATTGATAACATACAAGATAAAATGTTTCTTAACTTTCTGAAGAAGTATGGGAATTCGCTTGAAGAATACAGCATGAATGAAATTCTATTAGATCAAAATGGAGATATTATTTTTGATAGTAATCTGTCCGATTCTTTTTTCAATAAATATGTCACTATGATTGAGGAAGATGGGCAAAAAAAATACCTTTATAATGAAAATTTCCTTGAAGCGATGTGTTACGATAAACCATATTTTCTTACTACAAACCCTGATCTCATTTCAGATCAATTGCTAAGTACAATCGAAAATCCAGAAGAAAAAGAGTTTTGGACATTTATTAAGGGTACAAATATCATCTATTCTTCGGTGTTTTTTGAACTTCGAGCTATTAACGGCTATGATACTTCTTTATATGAATTTCTCAATAATTATACAAATATAGTAGAAATTAACTCTGAGAAAAAGAGATTGCCAAATGTAGAATTTCTTAGGACTTACATCGCTTATGAAAGACCCAATTTACTCAATAATGTAAATATCATCTTTACTAAAGAATTACTCGATAGTTTCCCTCCCGTGGACAAATTCTTTTGGGAGAGATTTCTAAAGATTAATGACATCGTAAGCAGAGATTCTTTACTTGATTACTACAGTACAAACGAAAATCTTGATTTAGATCAGCTTAAGTCAGTATTTGCATTAACCGAAAAAATTCTTAACTCTCCTTCTGCCGAGATAATAAGATTAAAAGACAATATTATTAGCTCTCTCTCTTCAAAGGGGAAATCATTAGAAGAATCAATTGCTGATTATGAAGTTCTCGAGAATATCTTTGTAAAAAACAATTCACCTGTTTCAATTTCTCGTTGGAGAGTATTCAACACTCTTTATCTTGACAATCTAATAGATTATGCAAAGGATCAGAAGATATCCCCTCTTCTCCTTTCTATTCTATCAAATGAACAGTACAGCAGAGAACAGATGAAAGAAATAATATCTAGGACTATTCAGAAAGACCTGCTAAATATATCAAAAGATTCCGTAGATGAAAATCTCTATAACTTCCTCACAAGATTAAAAGATGGAACAGAGGCACTCTCCTTTTATGATAGCTACATACAAGAGGGTTTCTCTGATAGCGAGATAATTGAAAGTTTAGGAGAAAGAGAAAAAGAATATCTAAACAAGTCATTAGATATTTTTTTTACTGCAAGTAATAAAAGTTCACACAACCAAGAGGTATCTTCAAGAATAATTGAATTAAGAACAGTACTAGGTATTGGAGCAAACCAATCATTAACTTCAGGGATATACAATAGCTATCTCTATCCTCTAACAGACAATACTACTGGAGATATAACAACGGATATTGAAAAGATACAATCAGAGATGCTCTCGGTCAAAGAAATTGCCCATCAGAGAGGTTTGAAATATGCTCGAGAAGGAGTATCAATAAAGAAAGGAGACTTACTAAAAAATGTAGGTTCTCTTAATGGCATTATTGATAATGGAATATATGCAAAGGATTTTCTTGGTGCAAATGCAGGTCAAGATTTAACTCCATATGACACAGATACTGTGATGGTAACTGATGAAGTATTAATTTTTTCTCAAGTAATTAAAGATTATAAATTACATGGATATGGAGATGTTACCTTAGTGATTCGAGATAAGGGGCAGTTTAATAATCCTTCAGAAAAAGACATATCAACAAATATCAATTCTAAGTATGAGCTCATACACTCCCAAGTAATTTCCCAAAATCATTACGGGGTAAGAACAGGGATAGCAACAACAGAAATTGACTATATTGTAATCCCTGAGTACTATCAAGGAGAGCCTCTTTCTGATATAAAGTTCCGAATAGCCAGCAAAGGAATATATATTCCAGTAGTCAATAGTGAAGGGAAGATAATATATACCCCTGAAGAATATGAGAAACAAAGAGAAACCTTTGCAGGTGTAACAGGAATTGCATATAAACCATATACTGTTGATACGGGAAGGAATAGATTAACTTCCATCATTAAAGAATTAGAAGACAAAATTATTAATGATAGAGAAAAAACTAATAGGATTAGTCAGGAGCTTCAACTATCAATTGAGAAGGAATTAGTGACAAGGAATCTCGTGTTTGAAGACAGTATATCTGGACTTGCTGGTGTTAGAATTGAACATATTGGTTCAACTTCACGCTCTACTCATCTAGTTGGTTCAAGTGATTTTGACTTCTCAATACTAATGGACAGAAGCCAATTAGGAAATATAGATTCAAATGGGAAATATCAATTAATAAACAATGTTGTTGACTCATTAGGCACTATTGAGCAAAATGGAGAATTTCATAATGTTGGAGAAAACACTACTCAAATGGTCGGAACAAAAATTAAACTTAAATCTGGCGAAATAGTGGAATTTGATTTGGCGATAACTGACAAAGGAACAAATATTAATGGTTCAAACTCACATGAATTAGTAATTGATCGATTGAACAATATTAAAGAAAAAGAGGGGGAAGAAAAATACAATTTTGTTATCTCTAATGTACTAATTGCAAAGAAGGTACTAAAAGAATATCAATGTTACAAAAAAGGATTAAGAGAGGGAGGATTAGGGGGTATTGGTATAGAAAACTGGATACTCCAACATCACGGTAATTTTGAAATAGCTTCAGACCAATTCCTCAGAGCAGCTACAAATACTGATGGTACTATAGTTAGCTTTGAAACCTTTAAAACAAATTACACCATATATGACCCAGGAAAAGATATTAGAACAGGTGCTAATGATAATTTTGTAAGTAATAACATGAATGAAAGTGGATATAAGAGAATGGTAGAAGCACTAATGGCGTTCAGAAAGGGAGAAATAGATTTGGTTAAATTGTTTAATAAATAATTTGTAATTATTAATAAGAATGAAGGTAAAGGAGTATTACTTTATTGATGTTGATACTACTACAATGAAAATTGTAAAGTGGGGGATATCAAATACAGCTACCCTAACAGGGAATACCCCAATAAAAAATATCCAAAGAATATTTTTAACAAAAGGCCAGTATAATAAATTACTCGGAAAGATATAGTAATCAATATTACACAGAGTTGACCAAAATCAAAATGATAATACCCACCTAGGGGGAGAATATAAAATCTGAAACTCTCTTGCAATATCTAACCATTCGGGTAGTATAGAATATATATGGATATGACACTTGAAGCACCTGTGGGTGAACAATATACTAAAGATGAATTTACCCTTAACAATGTAAACAATGGTGTAGTAGTTGGTGAGCTACATCAGAGAGAGAATCCCTCCCAAAAAGAAGACGAGAGATTTAATCAAATACTTGAAGAAAACATAGATTCAATCTTTATCCTAGAGTCAGATCCAAGTAAATCAGAACTGTTTACTAATACGCAATCGCCTACAACCTTTATGGAAAAAGCATTACAATTTGCTCAAGAGAATAGAAACCAAATGGAGATAATGGATGATGAAAGGATAACTAAAGATAGGTACGGGATATGGAAAGAGGTAGGTACTGATTTTTCTCAAAGAGATTTCGACACTCTTAATTCAATATATATGATGAGAAATGGTATACAACTTCATAATCAATCTTTTGAACAGGTAGTAAGTAATATTCAAAATTCAGAGATTTTAGATGAGGGTAGGAAACAAACATATTTAAATGAATTTTCAAAATATATTAGGTTATTACAATCTGAAGATAGGGATAGTAAGTTAGCAAGTATTGATAAATTAGTAACCTCATTTTTTGAATATGATGCTATTTGTAGAGAGAGATACTATCAAGGGAAGGTAGCAAAGATAAAGGAAGAGAAACCAGATAAAAAGATTTTTGCTGTATTTGGTAAGTCACATACGCAAGGTATTTCAAAAACAATACAAGATCCAACTTATAGAACTCCCCTACCCTCTATAGCTAAAACGAAATGGTTAATGGGTAATATATAATTAAAGAAGGAATTGGAGATCATTTAAGCGTTGGTACTCTTTCCTAATCACTCCTCAAGGAAACCTTTATCTTTAAAAAAACAGTAATGAAACAAGTGGTATTATTACTAACGCTAACAAAGTGCTTAACAATACGGCGACAGATGCCTTCTCAGGTTGAATTTTTAACTCAGTGGCATAAGCGACAGTATTTGCTGCTATAGGAACAATTGACAGAAGAATCATCACTTCACGTACTTGCTCATTATATATTTGTAATGTAAGGGAATCCAACCAGACTATTGCCAATATAATTGATGGCCAAACAAGAAATTTTGCTAGAAGTGAAATACCGATAAATTTGAAATCAACCTTGAATTTCTTGATACCACTTAGTGCCAAACCAATTAACATCATACCCAAAAATGAGTATGCCCCCTGAACACTCCCAATATTACTTCTATATATTTCCCCAAGTTCAATATTACTAAGGTTTACAAATAATCCGATAAAAAAGGCATAAAAAGAGGGAAGTCTAAATAGTTTTTTTATAGAATCCTTTAATAAATAATTACCCTGAGCTGCAATAAAAAAGCCAACACTGTTCTCAAACAAAATAATACCTAAGACGGATAATACAACTAAACTAACCTGATCTTTGTTAAAAAGGGCAATGGCAACAGGTATTCCAAAATACCCAACATTGGGAGCTCCTGCTACAAAAGCTAAGAGGTTTCTAGATGTGTCCTTCCAAATATATTTGGCAATGTAGTAAAAAAACAGACAAATAATAGAAGAGCAGAGAAAGAAGAGAATTGGGAGAGATAAATTGGTTGAATTAAGTGGAGTAGAAACAACTCCATTAAAAACAATTAATGGAGCAATTATATATATTAAAAGAGATGCAATAGATTTCTTTTCAACTTTTAGTACTCTGCCTGCAATAAATCCCAAAGTTATAAAAAGGTATAAAGGCATTAATTTT